>NZ_JBREBQ010000004.1:0-155793 GCF_052906625.1 Geobacillus sp. CCR
CCCCGCCGCGGTCGACCTCAAACCCGATGTAGGAATCATACGCTCGTTGAATCGCGTGTTTTCCGATAAACAGCAGCGACGCCCAGTCGCGGGCATGAACAGTTTTGGACAGATCGATGAACAGCTCCGTCGTCATCGGTCCGGTCAGGATCCACACAAGCAACATAGCGAAAAAACTGACCTTTTTCGTTTCCAACAGCAGTGCGATGATGACGCCGTACAGGACGGTGAGCACGAGCGGTCCAAACTGATAGACGGCGAGAAACCGAAGCAGCGACAAATACAGATCCGAAGGCTCCACCCCAACGAAGAGATACACGATTGAAAAAACGCCGCAGCTCATCATCAGCATGATCCCTTGGTACAGCGCATGAACCGCAAGCAAGGCGCTCATTTTCTCCAGCAAAATCCGGTAGCCGTCGGCGAACCATGACGAAACGCCGTAACGAAGTTCGTTGGAGTAGAGAAGGTAGAACCACACGATGTAAAAGAGCGAAACGATTTGAACAAGCATGAACACTTCATGAGGGATATCCCCATAACTCTCCATATTGTACGGATCGGTAAAAAATAGTGTAAACCGTACGGCCAGCAAAAGAAAAAACGAGAAACTAGCACCAATGTATAACTTGCTTTTCAACAATCGTTTCCAATAAAAAACAAACAGCCATTTCCACCTCATCGCCGATCAACCGCTTTCTTTCCAAGAAGTTGACAAAAGAAAAAATGCGGTCAGGGACCGCTTTATTTTTTACGCGTATCCCTGACTCCTTTATCATCCGGATTCGGCATCGTTATTTGACCGTAATGGTCACGTATCCTCTTGAACCAACCGTTTGACCAACAATTTGGCCATAATATTTATCGCCTTCTTGTTGTGTAAAATTGCGCGTTTCTTCTTGCCTAGGATTGAGCCAGTTGGTGGAGGCGACGACGCTGTCGGGCCACCAATCAATCGATTTGTAAGCATAGCCTCTCGTTTGGGTATTGGCACCATTATTTACAGCATGAATATTCCCTGTACCATTTGTATTTGCTCTAATAGTTTTTGTATTGCTGTAAGTACTTGACCCATCTAAAAAGGCTGTTGCGGATTCTGCTCCCGCTGCACCGGCAGTGGCTATTACTGCTGCTGCAAGCGATAAAGATGCCCATTTTGATTTCCATTTCTTTTTTCGGTTCACGATCATGTTATCCCTTCTCCTCTCCAAATATTATATCGCTTGTTCTCGTCTTTACTGCGGTTCCAGTTCCATTTCGTAAGAGGCTATGGAACCAATAACGATGTTGGCTAGAATGATGGATTGGGAAGGAAGATTGACGGAACAATGATGCAAAATCAGTTGGCGACGGTGCTTGAGGGTCACATTTTTCAATTCCATCATTTGTCTCCTTTCCCCCTTTCTTGCGCTAGTTGAATCAATATGTTTTCTTTTTCTTTCATCGATAATGCCATGTAGTGCTCCCGAGCTGTTGAGTCGATGGAGGATTTTTCCGCTATCCTGTTTCCATATCCGATAGATGGAATATGTAGTTTTTCCATTAAATACAAGCCGGCGAAGAGACCGATCCGTTCGTTTTCGAACAATCGGTATGGGATGAAAAACGCAGCCAACTCCTGAATATGTTTGGTTGCCGGGCTGCCATTGACGTCCAAGAACGGATCAATGTAAAACGTGTAGTTTCCGTCAGCCACCGTGCTGTCATACAGCGAAAGATTTATTGTGTTGATGCTTTTCGGGATGATCGAGACGCTCTTGACTTCTTTTGTGCAGTAATCTATGTTTGCAAGATCCGGAAATACGTGACATAGCTCATTGCGGATGGAAACGAGTTGATGCTTCAATTCCATATAATTTCTTGCTGTGGTGAGAAACGGTTTATAAACAAGGAAACGAGTATGTTGCACTTGAATTTGTTTGTAAGGACCGTTGATCATGGAGAGACAAAGGGGATGGTCCCCACGCCAACGGTACTTTTCCTTTCCGACAATCATTTTGACTCGTGTACATGTTTTCGTTTCCACATTTGAATGAAGCGTTCCGGATGAGTCGATATAGTAAAGCTTTGAATCCACTGGCTGCGGATACCAGTTGGCTTCAAATGGCAACAACGTGACGCCCGATGTCAACGGATAAAAGGTTGAGCCGAACGTATGCCGATAATAGATCGTCATGGATGGCGCACCGTTGGTCTCCACCTGAACAACGTTTCCTTGTTGTTGAAAGGGTAAACGCTTCCCTCCGCCTTGGATGTGATCGATTTGAAATTGCTCGTTGATCGAAAAACGAACGGTGTGTTCTTTCGGATGCAGAGAGAGTGTGGCTTTGATCGGATACGTGGATTTCGGATTCACCTCGATCTCCTTGATTTTCCAATATCCATGCAACGGGATGTTCTTGGGCTGAGCCTGATGTTTAATTTGTTGATAGAGTTTGACGTCGTTTGCCAACAGAATGTCATCCAACTGGAATTTTGATTGTGCATGTTGAAGGAAACTTGTTGCGACAGTAAGGAAAATCGCACTAGCCGCAAGCCCCGCGAAGGATCGCCGCATGCTTCGAAAAACGCCATAAACGGCGATGGAAGAAAGGATATACGCCAACTTGATCAGCATGCGTTCTTTTTGAAAGGTTAAGCTGAATAACGGGTCAATGTAAGGCCAACGATGGTTTCCCCACAAGGAGAAGGATGGGTTGCGATATTCCAAAGAAAACAGCACGATGATCCACAAAACAAACACACCAACGAGCAACATCGCTTTTTTCGAAGAATGATAGGCGTAAACAGCGCCTGTGGACAATCCAATCATCCACGCCCATAGAAATGGAAGAAGAAAATGGATCACATATAGTGGAAACAGAAAAGCGAAAAGATCCCAACCCGCTGAATAGTTGATCACCACCGCACCGGCGATGATCCCGGCCAAGGCCAGTTGCAAAACGAAAAAACAAACAAACGCGATCAAAGCTTGGCAGAAGACAATCTTTTGTGGGTTTCGAATGATGTCGTTCATCGCGATCCAGTGAATCGGCATTGAGGCGAACAAGGAAAGGTGCAAACGAAAGCTGAAAAGCAGCCAGACCGCCATTCCAATCGGAACCAAGTATTTCGTATATAAGATCCATTCCGCTGGATTGATGGTATGGGGATTGAGGCAATCAAACATCAAAGCCCCGGAAAATACCAATATGAAAATGGCTTCTGCTTTTAAGCGGGACGCCATTCTTGAAATGAACACCCATTTCATATGGAATGCCCTCTCTAATCATGAATTTGAAATGTTTGTAAAATTCAATGGCATTATAAAAAAAAAAAAAGAAGATGTCAACCTTTTACATGGAAATTCACAGTATATTAACAAATAATAGGAAAATTGCGCTATAAACCTTATAATTTTAAGCAAACGTGTGGTCGAAGATAATGGAGTAAATGCGACGGAGGCTCATGAGACACGGAGTTTGACAGAATTCGTTCAACTATAGAATTGATTCAACTACACAACTATATACATGCAACATGAAGAGTTAACCTCTCCGTTATCCTGCACACCCTAAGCGCTGCATCATTTCCTCTAAAAATCTTGTAGGCTCAACCCGCAGGCTGCGCCATGGGGGAGGAAGCTCGTTGCAGGAGAAGTCAAATGTTAAGTTTTCAATGAGCATGTATATAAATTTATACACTGCAACATTCTGCACTTTTTCTTGACAACCCCCCTGATCCCTTTGCGCTTTTTACACCATCGTTTTGGTTTTTTCCTCCACCAAAAGCAAGCGGCAAGGCCGCCAGGAAGGCAGCCTTGCCGCTTTTCGTTATGCGGAATAATGTTCGTTCACAATGTGCGCGCAGCGCGGGCAAAGCGTCGGGTGGGACGGATCTTGTCCGACAGCTGGAGTCACCGTCCAGCACCGCTCGCACGTCTCGCCTTCCGCCGGGCGGACGAGGACGGCCACGTGGTCGAGCCGCTCGGCTTCGGCCGGCGCGGCGTCATACGGCTCATCGGCGATCGAAAAGGCGGAAACGATGAGAAGCTGGCGCAAGTCGGCATCAAGCGACGCCAATAGCTTCCGCGCCTCGTCTTTCGGGTAGACGATGACGCTGGCCGTCAGCGATTTGCCGATCACTTTTTCATTGCGCGCATTCTCGAGCGCTTTTAACATGTCATCGCGCACGTCCATAAACGCATCCCATTTCGCCAAGAGCGCTTCCTCGCCATCGATGGCGATCGGCTCCGGCATGTCGGTGAGCTGGACGCTTTCGACCGGCTCTTTCCGGTTCGGGATATGCTCCCACACTTCATCGGCTGTGTGCGGCAAAATCGGCGCGATGAGCTTCGCCAATGCGACGACCGTTTCATACAATACGGTCTGCACGGCGCGGCGGGCGCGAGAATTGGCCGCTTCGATGTACAAAATGTCTTTCGCCATATCCAAGTAAAATGCGCTCAGCTCGACGGTGCAGAAATGGTTCATCTCATGGTAAACCGCGGCGAAATCGTAGCGGTCGTAGGCCTTTTTCACTTTGGCGATCAGCTTGTTCAACTTCGCCAGCATGTAGCGGTCGACTTCGCCCAGCTCCCCGACCGGCACGGCGTTTTCGCTCGGGTCAAAATCGAATAAGTTGCCGAGCATAAACCGGAACGTGTTGCGGATTTTTCGGTACACTTCCGACACTTGTTTTAAAATATGGTCGGAGATGCGCACGTCCGCTTGGTAGTCGACCGACGCGACCCAAAGGCGCAAAATGTCGGCGCCGAACTGTTCCATTACTTTCGCCGGCACGACGACGTTGCCGAGCGACTTGCTCATTTTCCGCCCTTCGCCGTCCAAGACAAAGCCGTGGCTCAACACGCCTTTATACGGCGCTTTGCCGGTGACGGCAACGGCGGTGGACAGCGATGAGTTGAACCAGCCGCGGTATTGGTCGGACCCTTCCAAGTACAGATCAGCCGGACGCACGAGATCGTCGCGTTCGACCAACACGGCTTGGTGCGACGAACCGGAGTCAAACCAGACGTCCATAATGTCCGTTTCTTTCGTAAAGATGCCGTTCGGGCTCGACGGATGGGTGAATCCTTCCGGCAGCAAGTCTTTCGCCTCGCGTTCAAACCAGACGTTCGACCCGTATTGGCGGAACAGGTTCGACACATGCTCAATCGTCTCATCGGTGATGATCGGTTCACCGTTTTCGCCGTAAAAGACCGGAATCGGCACCCCCCAGGCGCGTTGGCGGGAAATGCACCAGTCGCCGCGGTCGCGCACCATGTTGTGGATGCGGATTTCCCCCCACTCCGGAATCCATTTCGTTTCCTTAATCGCTTGAAGCAGCTCGTTGCGGATTTTATCGATCGATGCAAACCATTGCGTTGTCGCCCGGAAAATCGTCGGCTGCTTTGTCCGCCAGTCGTGCGGATACGAGTGGGTGATAAACCCAAGCTTCAACAAAGCGCCGACTTCCTCAAGCTTCTGTGTAATCGCCTTGTTGGCGTCTTCGTAAAACATCCCGGCAAATCCCGGCGCTTCCTCGGTCATGTAGCCGCGTTCATCAACCGGACAAAGGACCGGAAGCCCATATTTTTGCCCAACGAGAAAGTCGTCTTCCCCGTGGCCCGGCGCCGTATGGACGCAGCCCGTGCCGGCGTCGGTCGTGACGTGTTCGCCGCAGACGACAAGCGAGTCGCGCTCATAAAACGGATGTCTCGCCACGACGTATTCAAGCTCTTTTCCTTTGACCGTTTTGACGACCGACCATGCGTCCCAACCGATTTCTTTCGCCACCGACTCCGCCAAGGCGGCAGCGACGACATACCGTTTTCCACTGACATCGACAACATGGTAATCCAAATCCGGATGAACCGCGATCGCCAAGTTCGCCGGAATCGTCCACGGCGTCGTCGTCCAAATGACGATTCGCTCATCGCCCTCAAGCACGCCTTTGCCGTTTTTCACCGGGAAGGCGACATAAATCGACGGCGAGCGCTTGTCTTTATATTCGATTTCCGCTTCGGCGAGCGCCGATTCGCTTGACGGCGACCAATAGACCGGCTTCAACCCTTTGTAGATGAGCCCTTTTTTCGCCATTTCGCCAAACACTTTAATTTGCTGGGCTTCGTACTCCGGTTTGAGCGTAATGTATGGGTTGTCCCAGTCGCCGCGCACACCGAGCCGCTTGAATTGCCGGCGCTGGTTGTCGATTTGTTCATACGCATATTGCTCGCACCGCTTGCGGAACTCGGCGACGCTCATCGATTTGCGGTCAACTCCTTGCTTGGCAAGGGCCGTTTCGATCGGCAAGCCGTGCGTATCCCAGCCCGGCACGTATGGGGCGCAATAGCCGCTCATGGATTTGTAGCGGACGATGATATCTTTTAAAATTTTGTTCAGCGCATGACCCATATGAATGTCGCCGTTGGCATACGGCGGGCCGTCATGCAGAACAAACAGCGGCCGTCCTTTCGTCCGCTCCTGCACTTTCCGGTAAATGTCCATTTCCTCCCATTTTTTTTGCATTTCCGGCTCCCGCTTCGGCAAGTTGCCGCGCATCGGGAAGTCGGTCTTCGGCATGAGCAGCGTTTCTTTGTAATCCATCCTTGCTCCTCCTTCGAACGATAGATTCCAAATAAAAAACCGTTCTCCCCCCGGCAAGGGACGAGAACGGTCTCGCGGTACCACCCTTCTTGGCCATGCAAACGACGCACAGCCCTCTTTTCATTCGTAACGGGAATGACGCGCCATGGCCTACTTGATGTTCGGCATGGAACTCCAGGGTGATGTTCACTCTTGCGCCGATGCCAGGCTTCCACCATCCCCGGCTCGCTGCGACCGGTCGTACAAGAGCTACTGTCCCTTTCATCGTCGATGGCTATTTCGCTATTCATCCTGAAAAAAGCCAACCGCCTCCCACGGCGGCTGATGCGGCGATTTTTGCCAATTATTATAACCGAAACGTCTTCGGTTCGTCAAGGCTGTGACAGCGGTTCTCTCGCCCCTTCTTCCAAATCCGGCGCCTCATACTCCATCAACTCGTCCCAATCGCGGCTGTTGATCATATCGAGCTGGGCCTCGACAAGCATGCGGAAACGGGCGCGGAACACTTTCGACTGCCGCTTCAGCTCCTCGATCTCGAGGGCGATTTTCCGCGATTTCGCTAATGCATCGCTGATGATGCGCTCGGCGTTTTTTTCCGCCTCTTTAATGATCAGCTTCGCCTCTTTTTGCGCATTCCGCTTCACTTCTTCCGCTGCTTCCTGTGCAACAAGAATCGACTTATTGAGCGTCTCTTCAATGTTCGCAAAGTAGTTCAGCTTTTCCGTCAGTTCGGCCACTTTTTCTTCCAGCTGCTTTTTTTCACGGATGAGCATTTCATAGTCTTTAATGACTTGATCGAGAAACTCGTTCACTTCGTCTTCATCGTACCCACGAAACCCGCGGCTGAATTCCTTGTTGTGAATATCCAATGGCGTCAACGGCACAACGGCCACCTCCGTCTCCATCATTCCTTTTCTTCACTTTCATTCGACATGGTTTGCCGATTTCCTGCCGTCATTTGCTTATTTTTGTCGGCCAATCTGAACGAGCCAGCGCTCTTTTTTCGTCGGCCCTTCCACCGAAAACAGCTTGCAGCGGCCAAAACCGCGCGCCGACAGGACATCGCCCGGTCCGCAGAGGAAATCCGGCTTGTCCACCACCTTCCAGTTGACTTTGACAAGCCCGCTTTCAACAAGCGCACGCGCTTTCTCGCGCGCAAGGCGAAACGCCTGAGCGAGCACAGCATCGAGCCTTAGAGAAGACACCGTGACCGTTCCTTCCTCCCACGTTTCGGCAAGCGGCATGGCTGCCGACAACGGAAGCGGCTCAAGCGCAACCGGAGCTTTGCCGATCGTTTCGACATGCAAGCGGACGTAGTCGGCGACTTCAGCAGCAACAAAAAACTGAATTTCCCCATCCCGAATGAGAATATCGCCAAACTTGCCGCGCCGCAAGCCAAGCGACATCAGCGCCCCCAACACATCGCGATGTTCAAGGGAAACGAATTTCGCCGGATAGCGGACGGCAAACAGTACAATGCCATAATCCTCTTCCTCAGGGTCGATATACGGCGGAGCGAGAAACACCCGCTTCCGCTCGACAAACGGGGCGCCGCCGAAAAAGAACGCGCGCACATCTTCCGCACCGCCGGCGATGCTTTGCACGATTTGCTGCTCGCGCGGATCGAGAAAATCGGTCAGCTTCGGAGCGTACTGACGGCTCACCATCTCCTTCCACTCGAGCACTTGATCAATGAACGGATGTTCCTCTTTGCGAAAATGCTGATACAGCTCCACTCGACGTCACCTTGCTTTCATGGAAGAAAGGAACCCACAACGGATTCCTCTCTGCGAGTTTCGCCCTTCCGCCTTTTTGCCTGCCGGGCGGAGAGCGGCGGCGCCGTGCGCGCAAAACGAAGTTAAAACTGCGACTGAAGAATGTCGAACAGGGCGTGAAGCCCTCTCGTCGCGAATTCAAGAACGATAAACGCGACGATTGGGGAGACGTCAATGATGCCAAGCGGCGGAATGACCCGCCGAAACGGCTCTAAATACGGCTCGCAAATAGCGGCCAACATCTGTCCGAACCGCGTTTCGCGCGCATTGGGAAACCATGACATTAAAATATAAATGATCAGCGCATACGAGTACACTTGAATCACTGTCGTCAAAAACGTGAGTACATAATCCAACAGCTACCACCTCTTCATCGGTCTGTCATCCTCGCCGTCGAGCGAAATCGAGCCGCTGACGTCGACGTTTTCCGGGGTGCATAAAAAAATTTTTGTGCCGACTTGCTGAATGTCGCCGCCAATGGCGTACACCGTGCCGCTTAAAAAGTCGACGATCCGCTTCGCCTGCTCATGCTGGATGCGCTGCAAGTTGACGATGACCGCGCGCCGGCTTTTCAAATGGTCGGCGATCTCCTGCGCCTCCGCATACACCCTCGGCTCAGCAAGCACGACTTTCGCCGATTTTTGCACGCTTTGCAGGCTGACGACGTTCGCCTTGCCTGCCGTCTTCGGCAGCGCCTCTTCTTCCGGCTGTGGCGCCTCATATTCTTCTTCATAGTCTTCGTAGTCTTCTTCTAAAAAATAATCACGGAATTTTTTCATCAATCCCATCCGGTTTCACCTCCTACAATGATCCAACAAGCGCGCTGCCTATGCGCACAAACGTCGCTCCTTCCTCAATAGCGATCGTGTAATCGTTTGACATGCCCATTGACAGTTCGGTGCATGGCGCATGGGCCATTCCCATCGCCTGAACGTGTTCCTTCAGCACTCGCAATCGGCGGAAGCAAGCGCGCAATACCGCTTCGTCGTCCGTGTGCGGCGCCATCGTCATCAATCCGACGACTTCGATGCGCGAAAAGGCGCGAAGTTGTTCAATAAACGGAATCGTTTCTTCGGGGGCGAGCCCGTGTTTGGTCACTTCCCCCGACACGTTCACTTGCACAAAACATTTTACTGGCCGCACCGCCCGTTTTTCAATTTCTTTCGCGAGCGACAAGCGGTCGAGTGAATGAATGTAATCGACTTTATCAATAATGTCTTTGACTTTGCGCGACTGAAGCGTCCCAATGAAATGCCACGTCGCTTGATTTCCGATCCGTGCATGCTTTTCAATCAATTGGTCGGAGCGGTTTTCGCCGAGGTCGGCAATGCCGGCGTCAAGCACCTCCATCGCCCGCTCGGCATCGACATATTTAGTGACCGCCACGATGCGCACGCCGGCCGGATCGCGGCCGACGCGAGCGCAGGCCGCCTCGATTTCTCGGCGAATGGCCGCCAAGTTGTCGCGCACCGTCATGCCGTCTCCTCCCTTCGGCCGATAAACGCCAACATCCTTCCAGTCGTTCCGCGGTCGCGGCGATGGGAAAAAAACAACGCTTCCTCACAGCTTGTACAGCGTTCTGACACATAAATATGGCTGTTCGGAACGCCAGCCGCGATCAACTGAAGCCGATTGGCTTCCTTTAAGTCGAGCGCATATTGCCCTGGGCTTGTTTCCCGCCATGGCAACGGGCTTTCCGGAGGAAGCGTCGGGCGCAGACTGTCCACGACACGGTCGTCAACCGTATAACAGCACGGACCGATGGCAGGTCCGATGGCAACATAGATGTCGCTCGGCGCGATGTGTTCGCGCGTTTGCCAAAGCCGCACCATGTGACCAGCGATGCCGCCCGCCGTTCCCCGCCACCCGGCATGAGCAAGGCCGACTAACCCAGCAGATGGCGCCACAAAATAAATGGGCACACAATCGGCAAAACAAAGCGCGAGCAACACCTCCGCTTCGTCTGTATACAACCCGTCGACCCCTGGAACCGCCGTGGCGAAATCTTGCGCTCCGTTCCCCCGTTCGTTTTTCGTCACCTTCCGAATGTCGGCGCCATGCACTTGTTCACAACATACCCATCGCTCAAGCGGGAATGAGAGCCATTGCGCCAAACGCCCGCGGTTGGCGACAACAACCGTGCGATCGTCGCCGACGTGCAGCCCCATATTCAGCGAAGCGAACGGCCCTTTGCTCTCCCCGCCATGTTTCGTCGTCAATCCAGCGACGGCTCCAGCAAACGGAGGCGCACCGCAGCGGAGCCAGCCGCGGGCTTCTTGTTGAAAAATGTCCGGCATTCGCGTCAACCTCACGCTGTTTTTTGTAGTTTTTTATCACTTTTTTTCCTATTTTATCATAGTTTGTTTGTCCATGATAACCTTTATTTATGATTTTGTCGAAACATTGCCGCAGAAATTGTCCAACCCTTATTGCCGCCCGAAAACCGCGCTGGCGGCATAGCCGATCTGCCCACGAAAAGCGGAAAGGTCTGCAACATCGTCCTGCCGCGTTGCAAGCGACGGGGCCAATCGTTGCACCAGCCGTTTAATCGGAATCATGAAGGCGGACTAAAATAACATCGGCTCCGATTTTGACGATGTTCTGCCATGGAATGACGACCGCCTCTTCGCGGCCGAACAGCCCGAGCATCTTTCCGGCGCCTAAAATAATGAGCGAGCGGATTTTTCCAGTATCTAAATCAATATCAATGTCCCCAATATTGCCAAGCTTCTTCCCATTGGCTACATTGACGACATCTTTCGTCTGAAATTCGGAAATTCTCATCACGGTTTTTCTCCCCGCCTTTCCTCTCTCCCTCTTTTTCATCTATATGAAGCCAAATGTGCAGTTATGTGCCAAAGAAAAAGGCTGCACCTGCAGCCTGTCATACTTGGATGTTTTTATTCATTTGCCGGATCGCCGCTTTTTCGAGCCTCGACACTTGCGCTTGGGAAATGCCGATTTCCTCGGCCACTTCCATTTGCGTCTTTCCTTGGAAAAAGCGTTTACGGATGATCATTTTTTCCCGCTCATTCAACCGCCGAAGCCCTTCCTTCAAGGCGATTTCTTCGATCCATTGGCTGTCACGGTTGCGCTCATCGCTCAGCTGGTCCATCACATAAATCGGGTCGCCGCCGTCGTTGTAAATCGGCTCAAACAACGAAACAGGATCTTGAATGGCATCGAGGGCAAAAACCACTTCCTCATGGGCGACGCCGAGTTCTTTGGCAATTTCCTCGGTTGACGGTTCTTTCGCCGTCTCGCTCATGAGCCGCTCTCGCACTTGCAACGCTTTGTAGGCGATGTCGCGCAGCGAGCGCGAAACGCGGATCGGGTTGTTGTCGCGCAAATAGCGGCGGATTTCGCCGATGATCATCGGCACGGCGTAAGTGGAAAACTTCACGTTTTGATTGAGGTCAAAATTATCAATCGATTTCATAAGTCCGATGCAGCCGACTTGAAACAAATCATCGACAAATTCGCCTCGGTTGTTGAAGCGCTGAATGACGCTCAACACGAGGCGCAAGTTGCCGTTTACTAATTTTTCTCTTGCCTCCAAATCCCCCTCATGCATCCGTCGAAACAGTTCACGCATTTCCTCATTTTTGAGGACGGGAAGCTTCGAAGTGTCTACGCCGCAAATCTCGACTTTGTTCCTCGTCAAGTTGTTCCCTCCCATCAGGAGATGCTAAGTCGTCAATTTTCAGTATCTCCTTGGAAGGGAAAAATATGCACAGCCTGTCCGACGCGGAAAAAGGCGGCGGAATTTCGCTCCCGCCGCCCGCTACATCATTTTATTGAATTCTTTGCGCAACCGTTTAATGATCCGCTTCTCGAGCCGCGATATGTACGATTGCGAAATACCGAGCAAATCAGCGACGTCTTTTTGCGTCTTTTCTTCGCCGCCGGAGAGGCCAAAACGCAATTCCATAATTTGCTTCTCGCGGTCGCTCAGCTGGCGCAAGGCGTTTAAGAGCAAGCGCCGGTCGACATCCGCTTCCAAATCTTTCGTAATCACGTCGTCATCCGTTCCCAACACGTCGGAAAGCAACAGCTCGTTGCCATCCCAGTCGATATTGAGCGGTTCATCAAACGACACTTCCGCCCGCACTTTGTTGTTGCGGCGCAAATACATTAAAATTTCGTTTTCAATGCAGCGCGACGCGTATGTCGCCAGCTTGATCTTCTTCTCTGGGTTGAACGTGTTGACCGCCTTAATGAGGCCGATCGTTCCAATGCTGATCAAATCTTCAATGTGAATGCCGGTGTTTTCAAACTTGCGCGCAATGTAGACGACAAGACGCAAATTGCGTTCGATCAAAAGCGATCTTGCCGTGTCATCACCGGCGGCGAGCCTGGCAATCAGCTGCTCCTCTTCTTCCTTTGTCAGCGGCGGCGGGAGGGCTTCGCTGCCTCCGATATAATAAATTTCATCCGCCTTCAGGCCAAGCTTGGCCAAAAGCTTATACAGCCAGTTCATGAAGCGAAGTTTCCATTTTCTCATGAAAATCCCCCTTCTAAACGGATCAAAAGTGAGTATGATATACTAACAAAACCTACGAAGCGGTCAGCTTTCTTCCCGCCTGCACCATTTTCGGATGGACGATGCAGTCGTACTCCCCATCCGTCGACAGCGGATCAGCGCTTAGCGCCACAAGCCCTTGCGCTACTTCCAACCATTCGTTTTCGTACCGCAGCATAATGCGGTCTGGCTTAACCGCCGCCATCATTTGTGGACCGCTGCCGACCGCACGGTACGGAATGAGACGGAGGCGATGGACCCACCGCTCCGGCGGGGAAGCCAGCATCATGGGAGAGCTGAGACAACCCAGTAGCTCCTCAGGAAGCACGGCCTTTGCTTTTTCCTGTTCGACTACCATCACCGGCGTTTTTGTCAACGGATCGACGAGCTGGTTGCCGCTGTCAATCAAGCCGCGCAGCATAAGCGGCCGCCCGTCCCATACGATCTTGACCTCAATGATATATTCAAACCGCAGTTTTTTTTCGCGAATCGCCTCCACCCTTCGGCGAGAAAAAAGCCATAAAACCGGAAACCCGATGACAACAAACAGCCAACTGACCGGATCGCCCGCTCCGGGATGATGCATGAGAAGCATTCCTTGGCGGACGGACAGTTGGTGCGCGAAAACATAATGAACCGCCAGCATGCCGCCGCCGACGGCGAACGTGGCAAAGTAAAACGCCAGCATATTCTCAAGCAAATAGCGCGGGCGCTTAAACCCGAAGGCGGCCCACACGATCAACACGGAAACAGCTACTTTTACCAACGGGTGCTGGGCGATGGCGGAAAACGGGGTAAACAGCAATATGACAAGCAGCGAACCGATCAACGCCCCAGCCAACAGACGCCACCAGACGATCGGCCGCTTGAGCATGAGCGCCGTCAGCCAAAGAAGCAACGCGTCAAAACAGACGTTCAACAGCCAAATCACATCGAGATAGACGACCAACCGTCAAGCCCCTCCCCCGCCCATATCGGCTTTGTCTGAAACAAGTATATAGCACCTTGCGAGGGAAAGTCTGTCAATCGGTGGCGGTGAAAAAGGAGATGTTTTGTCAAAACAGGGGGAACCACGGCGGATCAAATCGGCCGGCACGAAAGCCTAGCCCGCCTTCTCTTTTTCGCCCTTTCGTTGCGAGAGAGCGGGCGGCCAACGCGAGAAGTTTTTGGTCCTAATCGGAAAAGCGAGGCTGTCTCAAAAGATCGTCTTTCTTTAAGAGAGATACAATATATTGTTTCACCAAAGTGCTTCGTGCACGTTCGTGCATGCATCTTGTGATGAAGAAAGGGTGTCCCGTTGCTTTTGGGACACCCTCGTTTCGCCATCTAGCGGCGGCGGTTGCGGTTGCGCAAGAAAGCGGGAATGTCAAGCGGATCTTCTGCTTGCCCCGAGCGGAGCGCCGCATAGTCTTGTATCGGCTCTTCGCGCTTCTCCCGCTTTGGCGCCGGCGCCGCTTTCGGCACAGTGCCGATGCCAATGCGCGGCGGCCGCGGCTGCGAAGCGACGTTTTCGTTGAATCCGGTCGCAATGACCGTCACGATGATCTCGTCCTTTAAGTTCTCATTAATAACGGAGCCGAAGATCATGTTCACTTCTTGGTCGGCCGCCGAAGCGACGATGTCGGCAGCCTCCTGCACTTCGTACAAACTTAAGTTCATGCCGCCGGTGATGTTCATGAGCACCCCTTGCGCGCCGTCGATCGACGTCTCCAACAGCGGGCTGGAAATGGCTTTTTTTGCTGCCTCAGCAGCTCGGTTTTCGCCGCTGGCGATGCCAATCCCCATCAATGCCGAACCTTTATTCGACATGATCGTCTTCACATCAGCGAAGTCAAGGTTGATCAACCCCGGCACGGCGATCAAATCGGAAATGCCTTGCACCCCTTGGCGCAATACGTTATCCGCTTCACGGAACGCCTCAAGCATCGGCGTATTTTTGTCGACAATCTCAAGCAATCGATCGTTCGGAATGACGATGAGCGTATCGACCGCCTCTTTCATGGCGGCGATGCCGCTTGCGGCCTGCGTCGCCCGCTTGCGCCCCTCAAACGTAAACGGGCGCGTAACAACGCCGACCGTAAGCGCCCCTAACTCGCGCGCAATTTGGGCGATGACCGGGGCAGCGCCAGTTCCCGTGCCGCCGCCCATGCCAGCGGTGACAAACACCATATCGGCGCCGCGAAGCGCTTCTTCAATTTGCTCTTTGCTCTCCTCAGCTGCTTTTTTTCCAACTTCTGGGTTTGCTCCCGCGCCCAAGCCGCGTGTCAGCTTCGCCCCGATTTGCAGCTTGATCGGCGCCTTCGACAAGTTGAGCGCCTGTGCATCCGTATTGACCGCAATAAACTCTACACCTTGCACCCCATGCTCAATCATCCGATTGACGGCGTTGTTGCCGCCGCCCCCGACTCCAATCACCTTGATCGTTGCCAACTGATCGACTGTTGTCTCAAACTCCAACATGGCCAAATCCTCCTAAAATTTCAATCTCTATTCAAAGAAAGAACCAAAAAATCTCTTGACCTTCTTCCCAAAATGGTCTTCTTTCTTTTTCGGTTTCGACTGCTGTTTTGGCGAGGAGCGCTCGACCGGCTCCACCGCAACGGCAACCGGGACCGTTTTCCCTTGCAGCTGCGCCTGCCGGTAGGCGAACTTGAGCAAGCCAACGCCGATCGTATACTGCGGGTCGCGCACACCGATATAATCCGGCATGGCAATGCGGACGCTCGTCCCTAAAACGACGTGGGCCAGCTCAAGCAACCCTGGCATATTGGCGACGCCGCCGGTCAGCACATAGCCGCCGGGGAGATCGCGAAACCCGAGACGACGCACTTCCTGCTGAACCATTTGCAAAATTTCTTCCAGTCTCGCCTCAATAATATCGGCGATCTCCAGCTGGCTGAACTGCTGGTGTTGATCGGTGCCCATGATCGGCACGCTGAACACTTCTTCCTCCGAAGCGTAGTCGTAAAATGCATGTCCGTGCTTCAGTTTGATTTTTTCGGCATCGTCCGTTGTCGTCCGCAATCCGATGGCCAAGTCTTTCGTAATGTGCTCCCCGCCGACCGGCAGCGAAGAGACAGCTTGCAACGTCCCTTGCTCAAAGACAGCGACCGTTGTCGAGCCGCCTCCCAGGTCAACGAGCGCCGCCCCCAAATGCCGTTCGTCATCGGACAGCACGAGCGAACCGGCCGCCAGCGGCTGAAGACAAATATCGCTGATTTCCAAGCCTGCCCGCTCCACACAGCGAAGAAGATTATGTAATACCGTCTTCGCACCAGTCACCATAGTGCCTTCCATTTCCAAGCGAACGCCGAGCATGCCGCGCGGATCATGAATGCCGTCCAACCCGTCGACGATAAACTGGCGCGGAACGACGCCGATGATTTCCCGATCGGGAGGAATAGAGACAACTTGCGCGGCATCGATGACGCGGGCGACATCTTCATCGCTGATTTCCCGGTTTTCGCTCGCGACGGCGACAATGCCGTGGCAGTCATGGAGCTGAATATGGCTGCCGGCCACCCCGACGATCACACGGCGGATCGATAAACCGACCATCCGCTCCGCTTGCTCGACGGCCCGTCTGATCGACTGCACCGTTTTATCTATATCAACAATCGCCCCTTTTTTGAGCCCTTCCGCTTTGACATTGCCCACCCCGATAATATTGATGGAGCTGCCTAGCATTTCCCCGATGATGACTTTCACGCTCGATGTTCCGACATCCAGGCTAACGACGATCTCATTGCTGCTCATTTTTTGGCATCTGCCTACTAAAAACGCGCCGGTGCCGGCCGGCGTTTCAGTAAGCAGCGACACCTCCTTTTTCGGCTGAAATTTCCCATCTCTTTGTCTATTGGTCTATGTCTAGTTTGCGAGTTTCGCAACAACACTATATTTTGTTTTACCCTATATAATTCAACACGCGAAAACACTTTCCCTGTCTTTTGCCTAACTTTTTTCGCGATTGTACCGCCGCTTGGCCCACTCAGCAAGCCAAAGGCGGCGGATGATGGCAATGTTTTGAAACAAGCGGACGCCGAAGGCGAACACAGCCGCTAAATACAAGTCTACACCAAGATGCACCCCAAGAAAAGTTAAAGTTGCGGCCAGAACAATGTTGAAAAAAAACCCGGTTATAAATACGGTTTCGTCGTACGTCCGCTGCAGGTGGGCGCGCCATCCTCCGATTAATGTATCAAAGGCGGCCAAAATGGCAATCGACAAATAATTGGAATATTCATCGGGAACTTCCCAGCCGGCGAAAACGCCGATGGCAAACCCAAGAAGCAATCCGAGAAGCGGAAGCCACATGCTATTTCTCCTCCTTGCCGCCGTTTTCTGTCTCCATGTATTTCACATCAGGGCGGCTAGCCGCGGGCGGAATGACAACGAGCGGCTGGGGCTTGGATATTGACAGCTCCAAGTTTTCCACGGCGAAATCATCGCGGATCGGCGAAACGGCGAGCCCGCTGTACAGCTTGTCCGCATCATCGGCGATTGCTCTCACTTCGACTGGCAGCCTCACTGAGCGGCTCCCGACTTTCGTTGCGCCATTGACATCGCGAATGGCCGTCCGGTTCGTCAGTCGCTCACCGTCGATGGCGATTTCTTTCGCCCCGTATTTGTTCAACTCATTCACTAACCGTTGCAATAGCTCGGGCGATACGGCGGCAACGGCCGGACCAACGTAGCCGGCCGCCGAAAGCGGCGCGATCGTCAACACGAGACCGCTTCCTCTCACTTCTGTCAGCCCGGCTTCTTCCCTCAGCTTCGCGACTGTCGCTTCAAGCTCTGTCGCGCCGCCCGCCTCGTGTTCCCGCCGGTAGCGGCGCAATGTTTCCTCGTAACTCTCTAGCTCCTCAAGCAGCCGTTGTTCAAGCTTCTGCTCTTTTGTCAAATCGGCGCGCAACTCCCAAATGTCGCGCGTGTCGCGTCCTTCCGGATGCAGCGTCGTCCGAAGCCCGACGGCCAGCATCACACCGAATATGGCAGCTACGCCGGCAAAATAGAATCGATTTTTCCGTTCCAATGCGCTTCACCGCCCCTTTCCGCCCGTTTTACGGCTCGGGCGCAAACACCGGATCCAACACGATCGCTCCTTGCTTTTCCACTTTTACGTCGATATGGTCTTCGACAAGTTCGTCGACGATGCCGCCGGGAAGCTCTAGAGCGGACATGAGCACGTCCGGATTGCCAATGGCCGAAATGACAAACGGAGCGGCATGCTGCGTTCCATCGACCTCAATGACTGGGCCGTTGCAGACGATGTATGAACGGTGGGAAATGCGCTGCCCATTAATAGCGACCGCTTCGGCGCCGGAAATGAGCAACTCGTGAACAACTTTCCATACGTGCTGTTCATGAACGATATAATTGGTAGCGCTCGCTTCAGAGGGGATATAAGAGGAATCGGAAAGGGTGACTGCTACACCTTTCCCTTTCACCCTCGCTTTTCCGACATGCATGCGCAGCTGTTCCGCTTCTTTTGCCAATCCGGCCTCGTTCTCCTGCTCCTCGGCCAGCTTCTTCTCCCACGCAGCCAGCTCCTCCTGCTTTTTGACAAGCTGCTGCTTGAGCGACCGGTTTTCTTTTTGCAAAGCAAGAAGCGCCGAGCGATATTCGTACTCTTTTTTCCACTCGCTGTCGCTCCATTCGCGGCGGGATGCTTCGTTTTTCGCATGTTGGTACGAGAACCCGAGCATGGCGCCGAAGATCAAGCAGATCAACGTCAGCAGGAGGCGGCTACGGGCTTGTCGTTTCATCGCCATCCTCCTTTTTCGGGGGGGAGTAAGGAACAAAATAGCTGCCGACTTCCAAATGAATGACTCCTTTGACGTTTCGGTCAAGCGCGGCGGCAATCGCAGGATAATGCGACAGCTTGTCCGCAAATTGCCGGATTGTCGCGCTTACTTCATAACCGTCATTCATGTAGACGATGACGCGGTCTTCATATTCCCTCGTCGGCTTGTAGTGAATTTCCGACATGGCGCCCAGCACGGCCGCGGGCAGTTCGGCGAGCTGCCCCGTCATTTCAGCAATGGCGTCGCCGTCTTTCCAGCCGACAAGCACCGGCGCATCGCTTGGCGCCGTCTTCGTCCCTTCTTGCTTTAACAGCCGCCCGTTTTCAAGCAATGGAAAAAACGTTTGCCGGTCATACACATAAGCGATTCGCCGCCATTCGCGGACGTGGATGGCGATCGTGTTCGGCAGCTGTTTTTCCACTGTGGCCTCCTTAATTTCTGGATGGCGAGTGAGCTTTTTTTCCACGTTTTGTTCATTCACTTTCCAAAAGCTTGTCCGCTTCGTAATGCCGCTTAAGCTGATGATGCGCTCCGCTGTGAGATGACGGTTGCCGCTCACTTCCACATGCCCGACAGCGCCAAGCGGCGACTGGAAGTAAAGGACGCACAAAATAAATAGAAAAAAGAAAGATAAGTACGCAATGAGCCGGCGGTTCGCTTTCTGGCGGCGCCGCTCCTTCAGTTTCGGCACGCGGTCCTCCAAGACGACGACTTTTCCCTTTTCCATCGCATTCCCCGCTTTCTTCTTCAAAGCCCGCGCTGAAACGACCGGTATAAAAACAAACGGCATCCGCTGCCGTTTCTTTGTTTTTGCACTTATTTTCATTATATCACAAATGAATGCAAGAGAGAGCCTGTTTTTATCGCATTTGCCGGCACCGTTCGACGATGGGCTGCGTTCGAGAGACGCCAAAAAAACGGCGGACATCCGCCGCTTGCCTAATACCGGGCATGCCTGCTGATATTAAGCAGCACGCCGATGGCCATCAACATCAACGTCAGCGACGATCCGCCGTAGCTTAAAAACGGGAGCGTGATGCCGGTAACGGGCATCAGTCCCGTCACAACGCCGATATTGATCATCACTTGAATCGCGATCATCGAAATAATGCCAAGCGCCAAAAAACTTCCGTACAAGTCAGGGGCGCCAAGGGCAATGCGCACACCGCGCCAAAGAAGAAGAGCAAAGAGCAGGAGAACGAGTGAACCACCGATAAAGCCGAGCTCTTCAGCTAAAATGGCGAAAATAAAGTCGGTTTGCGGCTCCGGCAAGTAAAAAAACTTTTGTCTGCTCTGCCCGAGCCCAAGGCCGAACAAGCCGCCCGGCCCAATGGCGTACAGCGACTGGATGATTTGAAATCCGCTTCCAAGTGGATCTTCCCATGGGTTTAAAAACGATGTAATCCGCTTGATTCGATATGGAGCCGACAGGATGAGGGCGGCAAGCCCAGCGAGCCCCAAAACGCCAAGCCCGGCAAAATGGCTGAGACGGGCGCCGGCGACGAAAATCATCGTCACGCACGTACCAACCATAACGGTGCCCGTTCCTAAGTCCGGCTGCAGCATAATCATGCCGAACGCGGCAAACACAAGCAAAAGCGCCGGCAACAGTCCTTGTTTAAATGACGTAATTTTTTTTTGGTTTTCCGATAAATATTTGGCCAAAAAAGCGATCATAGCCAGCTTCATAAACTCGGACGGCTGGATCGAAAACGCCCCGACGCCGATCCAGCTGCGCGACCCGTTGCGAACCATGCCGATGCCGGGAATGAGCACAAGAACGAGCAGCACAAAACAGACGCCAAGCAGCACTTTCGACCAGTCGCGCCACACCCAATAATCGATGTTCATGACAAAAAACATAGCGATAATGCCGACGCCCGCAAACAATAGCTGGCGCTTGGCGAAGAAAAACGAATCGTTGAATTTGTATTCCGCCCAAATGGCGCTCGCGCTGTACACCATAATAAGTCCGATGGCCAAGAGCGAAAACGTCAAAAGAATGAGCAAAAAATCCGGCGCAGACTTTTTCCGCGGCAATGCCCAACACCTCTATTTTTGTAAACTAGAGGGGAAGGGCTGTCCCTTTCCCTCTATTTCAACTTATGCACGGCATTGATAAAAATGTCCCCTCTCTCCTCGAAAGTTTTGTATTGATCCCAGCTGGCGCATGCTGGAGAGAGCAAAATGACGTCGCCCGGTTCGGAAAGCTCGAAAGCAACCGGGACGGCTTTTTCCACATTATCGACATATCGGATCGTTTCTATTCCCGCTTTTTGGGCGATGCGGCCGATTTTATCCGCCGTCTGGCCGAACAGTACGACCGCCTTCACCTGTTGCAAATACGGGAGAAGATCATCAAACTCATTGCCGCGGTCAAGCCCGCCAGCGAGCAAAATGACCGGCTCGCCGGCAAACGCTGAAAGCGCCTTTTGCGTCGCTAAGATGTTCGTCGCTTTCGAGTCGTTGTAAAACCGCCGGCCGTCAATTTCCGCCACATACTGAAGCCGATGTTTCACGCCGGAAAACGTCGCCAGCACCTGGCGGATCGCCTCATCACTGGCGCCGGCCAGCTTGGCGGCCGCCACCGCCGCTAAAATGTTTTCCAAATTGTGCTGTCCAGGAAGAACGATGTCAGCGATTCTGATAACTGGATCACCGTTCCAATAGATGGCGCCATCTTGAACGTACGCCCCTTCGCCAAGAAGCTTCGTCGCCGAAAACAGCACTTTTTGCGATCGAACCGAGGAGGCAATGTTCATCACGAGCGGATCGTCGGCATTGACGACGGCATAATCGCGCTCCGTTTGATTGCGGAAAATGTTCGCCTTTGCCGCTGCATACGCCTCTTTCGTTCCGTGGTAGTCCAAGTGGGCGTCGAAAATATTGAGCAAAACCGCAATGGCTGGGCGAAACTTGTCAATGCCGGCAAGCTGGAACGAAGACAGTTCCGTGACAAGCCATTGCCCCGGCTTCGCTTCCCTCGCCACCTCGCAGGCGACAAGGCCGATGTTGCCGGCAAGCAGCGGATCTTGGCCGTCCGCTTTTAACATTTCGTAAATGAGCGTCGTCGTCGTCGTTTTTCCGTTGGACCCGGTGATGCCGATAAACGGCCCTTCGGAAATGTGATAAGCAAGCTCCACTTCGGTCACAACCGGAAGCCCCTTCTCAAGCGCCTTTTTCACCATCGGGTTCGTGTACGGAATGCCCGGGTTTTTCACGACAAGGTCAAACGGCTCATCAAGCAGTTCAAGCGGATGACCGCCGCAAACGACGCGAATGCCCAGCGGTTCAAGCTGCTTGGCCTCCATGTTTTCCGAAAGCGGCTTTTGATCATTGACGACGACCTTAGCGCCTAACTCCGCAAGAAGCCGAGCTGCCGCCGCTCCGCTTTTCGCCAATCCAATGACAAGCACACGACGATGTTGATAAAAACGAGTCGGTTTCAATTACATCCACACCTCGATATAAATTCCTAGCATCGCAAATAAAAGGCCGACGGCCCAAAACGTCACAACGATCCGCCATTCTGACCAGCCGACAAGCTCATAATGATGATGAAGCGGACTCATGCGGAACACGCGCCGTCCCGTCGTTTTGAACGAAGCCACTTGAATGATGACCGACAGCGTCTCGATGACAAACACACCGCCGATGATGACAAGCAACAGCTCAAGCTTCGTCAGGACAGCGACAGCGGCGATCGCCCCGCCAAGTGCGAGCGAGCCGGTGTCGCCCATAAACACTTTCGCTGGGTGGGCGTTAAACACTAAAAAGCCAAGCACGGCGCCAACAACAGCGACGCAAAATACAGCGACATCGTACTGGCCTTGATTCCAAGCCAAGACGGCATAAGCGCCAAAGGCGATCGCCGCCGTTCCGGCAAGCAGCCCGTCAAGCCCGTCGGTCAAGTTGACAGCGTTCGAACCGCCGACAAGCATGAACAACAAGAGCACGCCGTACGCCCATCCGAGGTCGACCGACCAATCGGCGCCGGGAATATGTAACACCGTCGAAAAGCCGCTTTGGCGGTAGACGGCAAAAAAGATGGCTGCGATAAGGAGCTGGCCGATAAATTTTTGCCGGCTCGTCAAGCCAAGATTTCGCTTCATCACGACTTTGATCATATCGTCGAGGAAGCCGAGCACCCCATAGCCGACGGTGACCAACAACAGCAAATACGTCCTCGTCGACAAGCCGGCGATTTTTGGTGTGATCCATAAGGTCGTTGCCACAATCGCCAACAAAATCATGATGCCGCCCATCGTCGGCGTGCCTGATTTTTTTTGATGCGACTTCGGCCCTTCCTCGCGGATGCTTTGTCCGAATTTCAACCGCCGCAAAAACGGGATGAACAGCGGCGACAAAACGACAGTGATGAGAAAGGAAACCGCCATGGCAATCACGATCGCTTGTTCTGGCATGCATCGTCACATCCTTTAAACGGCCGAGCGTCCAGCCATCGCTTCTCCAATTCCGCCAGTCGGCGGCGCACAGCCTCGCCAGCAAGGGGGCTGTCTTCAGGAAGAGCGAAGAAAAACTGCACACCCTCTGCACGGTCTTGCTCCAAGTATCGCTCGAACAATGCCGCTGCCGCCTCGAGCGGCGACGGAACGAAAAAGATCGGAAATTGATTTGGAATGTAGCGCGGCAACGGCTCTCCCAGACGCCAAAATGAAGCGATCGCTCCGTGTTCAATCGCCGTTTTCAATGTTTCCGCCCCGTTTTCGAGCGGAACGAACAACCCTTTTTTCACTTGTTTGGCTGGGTTGACGAACACGGCGTGAAAGCGGATCGTTTCATCAACAATGCCGCGCGCCTCCACCGCCATCGATTGCACCGTCCTGTATGCGATCATGGTCATCCTCTCTCCTTCACTGCCGCTCGGGCAACAGCGCGATCGTCAAACTCAATCACATCGTTGCCAATGATTTGATACGTTTCATGCCCTTTGCCGGCAATCAACACAACATCGCCTTCCTGCGCCTGGCCAATGGCGTAGCGGATCGCCTCTTCACGGTCAGGAATCGTCACATGCTTTCCGATCTCAGCGCTTACTCCCGCTTCCATGTCGCGCAAAATTTGCTTCGGGTCTTCCGAACGCGGATTGTCGGAGGTAAAAATAGCGACATCCGCATACCGCACCGCCACCTGCGCCATGAGCGGCCGTTTCGACCGGTCGCGGTCGCCGCCGCAGCCGATGACGACATACACGTTTCGCTTCGCCAATTGGCGCACCGTTTTTAAGGCATTTTCTAAACTGTCCGGCGTGTGGGCGTAATCGACGATGATCGTAAAGTTTTGCCCTTCATCAACCGTTTCAAACCGCCCCGGCACCGGCTCGACATCCGCAAGCGCCGCGGCGATCGTTTCAAGCGAAAAGCCAGAGGCAAGGCAGGCAGCGGCAGCGGCGAGAATGTTATAGACATTGAACGAGCCGACAAGTTTCGTTTCGACCGCCGCCGATCCGTGCGGCGTGCAAAGCCGAAACGCCATGCCGCCTGCGGTCATGCGGATCTGTTCCGCCATCACATCGCTTTTTTCCCTCATCCCGTATGTGACGATCGGCGCGGCCGTCATATGTTTATAATACTGCGAAACCGGATCGTCATGATTGAGAACGGCAAATTTCGGCCGCCGTTCGTCGTAGCGGTTGCCGAGCTGGGCAAACAAAAGCCCTTTGGCGTTCCGATATTCTTCCATTGTCCCGTGATAATCCAAATGGTCTTGCGTTAAGTTCGTAAAGACGGCCACATCGTAATCGCAGCCATGCACCCGCCCTTGGTGCAGCGCGTGCGACGACACTTCCATGGCGACAAACTCCACTCCTTCATCGACCATCTGTTTAAACGTGCGCTGCAAAATGAGCGACTCCGGCGTCGTATTGGCCGCCGGATAGGAGCGGTCGCCGACCTTGATGTGAACCGTGCCAATGAGCCCTGTTTTCTTGCCGGTTTTTCTCGCGATTTGTTCGATGATCGACGTTGTCGTCGTCTTGCCGTTTGTGCCTGTCACTCCGATTAAATGAAGGCGGTGGGTCGGCCGCCCGTAAAACGCGTCCGCTAAAATCGCCATCGCCCGCCGGCTGTCCGACACAAGAACGACGGGAACATCAACGGAAAGCGGCCGCTCGGCCACGATCGCCGCCGCTCCGCGCGCCACCGCTTCCTCGGCAAAGTCGTGTCCGTCTACTGTAAACCCTTTAAGGCAAAAAAAGAGAGAACCGGGGGCAACGCGGCGCGAGTCCATTTCGAGCGCCACGATATCGGGATTGCCTCCATGGTGCACCCAAAAACCGGGCAAGTGTGACAGCAGCGTCAGCAGTTTCATATTTCGTTCATCCCTTTCGCTTCGAAATCGTCCGCTCCGTTAGGCAGACAGCGGAAAAAGGGGCACAACCAACCCGATGTGTCATCGCATCGGTCGCCCCTTGCACGTTCGTCTTACCGTTCTTCTACCGCTTCGCGTTTCGCCAAATAAATGCGGACCGTTGAGCCTTCTTTCACTTTCGCCCCTGGCTTCGGGGATTGTTCAACAACGACATCTCCCTCGCCACTAACATCTAATTTTAAGTCAAAAAGCTGCTCTTGCAAATCATTTTTTGTCATTCCGATCAAGTTTGGCACTTCAATGACTTTCGGCTCGTTCCAGTCGCGCTCCTTCTCGAGCTGGTCTTTGCGGGGCTTCACGCCCAACGTGCGCAAACTATCTTCCATAATTTTTCCTACAATCGGGGCAGCGACCGTGCCGCCGAACTGAACCGTTCCTTTCGGGTTGTCGACGGCGACGTACACGACAAGCTTCGGGTCATCCGCCGGAGCGAAGCCGATGAACGAAACGATATGGTTGTTTTGCAAATAGCGGCCGCCTTGCGCCTTTTGCGCCGTTCCCGTTTTGCCGCCGACGCGGTACCCTTCGACATACGCCTTTTTCCCTGTTCCTTGAGCGACGACGCTCTCAAGTGCGTAACGGACTTGTTTCGATGTTTCCTCGGAAATGACGCGCCGTTTCGCTTTTGGCGTGTTGCGGCGGACGATCTCTCCTGTTTCCGGGTCGACCCACTGCTTGGCAATGTACGGAGTGTACAAAATGCCGCCATTGATTGCCGCCGACACGGCAGCGACTTGCTGGATCGGCGTCACCGACACTCCTTGGCCAAACGCCGTCGTTGCCAGTTCCACCGGCCCGACCCGTTTCAAATCAAACAAAATGCCTGTTCCTTCGCCTTGCAAGTCGATGCCCGTTTTCTCACCAAAACCGAATTGCTTAATGTAACGAAACAACGTCTCCTTTCCAAGCCGCTCGCCAAGCTCGACAAACCCCGGGTTGCACGAGTTTTGCACGACTTCCAAAAACGTCTGATCTCCGTGGCCGCCTTTTTTCCAGCAGCGAAGCGTAGCGCCGGCTACTTTGGCGTAGCCCGGGTCAAAGAAATGGTCTTTCAGCAAATTCACCTTATGTTCCTCAAGCGCTGCGGCCAGCGTAATGATTTTAAACGTCGATCCCGGTTCGTACGTGCTCCAAATCGGCAAGTTGCGGTTGTAAATTTCCGGAGGAACGCTCCGGTAATCCGCTGGATTGAACGTCGGCCGGCTCGCCATCGCCAAAATTTCACCGGTGTTCGGGTCCATGGCGATCGCGATGATGCCGTCCGGATTGTATTTCGCCTCCGCGATGTCAAGTTCGCGCTCAATGATCGTCTGAATGCGCGAATCGATCGTCAACACCAAATTCAAGCCGTCAGTCGGCGGCGTATAGTCATCAGCGATATCGGGCATGCGCCGCCCTTTCGCATCGGAATAAAACTGCACGGAGCCGCGCTCGCCCCTCAGTTCCTTGTCATAATACAGCTCCAACCCGGTGAGCCCTTGGTTGTCAATGCCGGTGAAGCCGAGCACGTGCGACAAATAGCTGCCAAACGGATAGTAGCGCTTCGTATCTTCCGCGATATACACCCCATCCAAGTCGAGGGAGCGCACATTCGCCGCTTTTTCATCGGAAATTTTCCGCCCTTCTTTCAGGCGGACGATCGACGTTTTTTGCGTGATTTGTTTATAGATGGATTCGATCGAACCACCCAGCACCCCGGCCAGCTTTTTCGCCGCCTCTGCCGGGTTTTTGACTTGCCGCGGAATGACATACACCGTCGGCGCGCTCATGTTCGTCGCCAGCGGGACGCCGTTGCGGTCCAAAATTTCGCCTCGCTTCGGCTCAAACGGAATGTTCCGGCCCCATAGCCCTTTCGCCCGTTCCGCTAATAGATCGCCGAGCCAAAATTGGACGTAGCCGAGACGGAGATCGATAATGGCAAAGATCAAAATCCCGATCAAAAACACGATCGTCAACCGCTTGCGCACGGTAACGTACGATACGCGCATATGGCGGAACCTCCTTCATGGTGGGCTCGTTCCACTATATGCTTGTACGCCCCGTTATAGAACGGCAAAAATCATTCATGCGGCTCGGCTTCTTTCCGTAAAGCCGCCTCTTTCTCCTTCTCCGCCGCCTCTTTCTCCCATTGGCGCGGCGGAGCCAATTCAACAATTAAATAATCGCCTTTGCGCACCTCCGCTCCCGGACGAATGTTTTGGCTGACGACATAGCCGGTCCCTTTCGTGCTCGGCCGCAAGCCGAGTATATGAGCCACTTTCATAGCGTCGCGCAGCGAGAAGCCGCGCAAATCCGGCATCGTTGCCGCCCCGTCCGTTTTCAACACGACCCGTTCGCCCAAAAGAACGTGATCGCCGCCTTGCGGAAGCTGCTGCTCAACATATTTGCCGCGGCCGATCACGACCGGCACATATCCCTTTTCCTTCAGCTGCTCTGCTGCCGAAGCCGCCGGCTGGCCGATCCATGAATCAAGCGCCTGCGGTTGGGCAGTCTTTGCTTTCATTCGTTTTTCCCCGTTCGGTTCAATATGCAAATATTGCAAACTGCTTTTCATCACCGTTGTAAAAATTTGCGAAACAGGCGCCGCTCCGGTTTCCGTCACATCCAACCGCGGCTGCTGAACAGCTACATACATGAGAAGGCGCGGATCATCCGTCGGCGCCATGCCTAAAAACGAGAAAATATAATTTTCCCGTCCGGTCAAATAGCCGCCGGAAGCGGATGGAATTTGCGCCGTCCCCGTTTTGCCGGCGACGCGGTAGCCGTCAATTTGGTACGGGCGGCCGGTGCCGTGCTCGGACGTGACGACCGTCTCTAAAATGGCGCGCACTTTGCGCGCGGTTTCCGCCGTAATCGGCTCGCCGACCACGGTCGGCCCATGATCGAGCACGACTTTGCCGCTGTCTGGGTCGACGACTTTCTCGATGACATACGGCTTCATCATTTTCCCATCGTTGGCGATCGCCGTCGCCGCTTGGATTTGCTGGATTGGCGTCACCGATGTCCCTTGGCCGAATCCGGTCGTAATTCGTTCAATCGGGTAGCGATAGCGGATTTGTCCGACCGCTTCGTTCGGCAAATCGATGCCCGTTTTCCGGTCAAAATGGAAACGATGCAAATACTGCAAAAACCGGTCTTCCCCGAGCTTTTCTTTCACCAAAATGGAAAAAGCGACGTTCGAAGAGCGCTGCACCCCTTCATTGAACGTAATCGTCCCCCAACCGACATCGTTATGGTCGCGGATGGTGTTCGGCCCCACTTTGTAGGAACCGGAGCGATACGTTTCGTTGCCGTTATACACTCCTTCGTTGATGGCCGCCGCGAGCGTGAACACTTTCATCGTCGATCCCGGCTCATACGGATAGGAAATGGCGTCATTTAAAAAGTTCGTAATATCACGCTTGTTTGGGTCAAAGCTCGGACGCGTCGCCATCGCCAAAATTTTCCCTGTTTTTGGATCAGCGACGATGGCGATCATTTTTTTCGGCTTGTATTGCTTCTCGACGCTGTTCATCGCATCTTCCAAAAACGATTGAATCTTTCCGTCAATCGTCAAATAGACGTTTGCCCCATTGTCCGGCTTGACAATGCGCTCTTTCCCCCCGGGGAGGCGGAAGCCGTTTATGTCGCCGGCAAACGACACATAGCCGTCTTCTTCACGCAAATACCGGTCAAGCTCTTTTTCCACTCCCATTTTGCCGACCGTTTCGTTGGCTGCATTTTTTTGCGCATAGCCGATGACGTGCGACGCAAACATGCCGTTCGGATAAAACCGGCTCGTGTCGCGGATGAAAGCGATGCCTGGCAAATGGAGCGCTTCGATTTTTCGCTTCAGCTCAAAACTGATGTTGCGGCCGTAGGCCCCAAACTCGACTTGCTTCGCTTTTTTGGTCAAAATGCGTTCCATCGCCTCGACGTCCATGCCAAGCAACGGGGCGAGTTGTTCCGCTGTTTTTTTCGGATCGACCACATGGTGCGGATGATCTGGATCGGTTGTCATCTTCGGATCCAAAATGGCCACAACCGTATACGACGGTACATCTTCAGCCAAAATGGCGCCGTTGCGGTCGAAAATCGTTCCGCGCTTCGCCTTGATCGTCCGCGTTTGTTGATGCTGCCGCTCCGCGATCACAGCCAGCGTTTGGCCGTCCGCTTTGCCGGTCCATTCAAGCTGCACAAAGCGGGCGAACAACAGAGAAAAGAGAAAGCCGAACAGGCAAAACAGGATGAACGCTCCCTGATGGGTGTTGCGATGCTTTCTTGCCTCCATCGCCGATCATTCCTGCACAACTTTCACATGGTTTTCGTTGAGCGACAAACCGAGCTCTTTTGCCTTTTGCAAAATGCGTTCGTACGCGCTCAGCCGTTGCACCTCGACATATAGGTCATTGTTCTCCTTTTTCTGCTCGTCAATCGACGCCTCGAGCTTTTGCACCCCTTTGTTCAATTCGTAAATGCGCACTTGGTTCGAGACGATATGAACCGCCGCATAGAAGACAAACAAGAAAAACAACACAAATAGCATCTTTTCAGCCAGCGACAGGCGAAAGCGCTGCTTCCGCCGCGTCTTCGGGCTTGGCGGTGCCGCCGGATGTCGTTGTTCACGCGCGACTTTGACTGCTGCATCGTTCACATTTTTCCCCTCCTGTTTCTCCATGCATTCGTTTTTCGCCGCAATGGGCGGCGCCCACATTGAAATTGGTTGTGTTTCCCCGCTATTTTCGTCATCTACAGCTTTTCGGCAATGCGGAGTTTGGCCGAACGGGCGCGGTGGTTTCGTTCGAGCTCTTCCTCGGAAGGAACGATCGGTTTTTTTGTAATGATTTTCAGCACGGGGCGGTAGTCGTCGGGGAGAACCGGAAGCCCCGGAGGCAATGGCGGACTTTCGCTCGCCTTTTTAAACGTTTCTTTGCAAATGCGATCTTCAAGCGAATGAAACGTAATGACGCTCACCCGTCCACCGGGTGCAAGCAGTTCGATCGCCTGCTCGAGCGCCTCGCGAAACGCCTCAAGTTCGTCGTTGACCGCGATGCGGAGCGCCTGAAAAATGCGTTTGGCCGGGTGTCCGCCGCTGCGGCGAGCCGGGGCGGGAATCGCCGCCTTGATCACATCAACGAGCTCCCCCGTCGTTTTAATCGGCCTCGTGCGGCGCACTTCCTCGATTTTGCGCGCCACTTGCTTCGAAAACCTCTCTTCGCCGTAACGGAAAAAGATGCGGACGAGCTCCTCGTATGGCCAGCAGTTGACAATCTCCGCCGCCGTCAGCCGCTGCTTGCGGTTCATCCGCATATCAAGCGGCGCATCGTGCTGATAACTGAAGCCGCGCTCGGGTTCGTCAAGCTGCGGTGAAGAAACACCCAAATCAAACAAGACGCCGTCGACGGACTTGACGCCAAGCGCCGAAAGCTCCTCTTGCAAAAACCGGAAGTTCCGGTGCACAAACTGCACTTGCCGGCCGTAGCGGGCGAGCCGTTCGCGCGCATGCATGATGGCGGCTTCGTCTTGGTCAAAGGCAAACAGCTTCCCATGTTCCGACAAACGGGAGAGCAAATATTCGCTATGGCCGCCGCTGCCCAGCGTACAATCGACGTAAATGCCGTCAGGGCGGATGTTCAGCCCATCGACTGCCTCTTTCAGCAACACTGTTGTATGTTGAAACACATGTCCACCACCTTCGTTGCGTAAAGCCACACTCACATCGGCCAGTGGCCGCCTCCTTATTATATCGCAAAGATGGACAAAATTTTAGCTTTTTTTGTAAAAAAACGTCCTTTTTTGTTTCTTTTTGTCGGACGGGCCAATCACAGCCATCCTGGCGGCTTCACCCCTTTACTTTTATTTCCATTTAATGAATGTTGTTTTTTTACAATTCATTTCACAAAAAAGAAAATCCTGCTCAAAGCAGGATGTTTCTTTTCGACTTTTTCTTTGAAAAAGCCTCACATATATACAATTTTATGCATTCCATTGCCAGGACTGCGAATGGCCAAAAGTTTTTCTACAAAATCAAATCCGTAGCGGTTGATGTAATAAAACACGTTCCAAACCCGCTCCTGGAGCGCGCCGTTCGGCCGAAGCGACGTCTCGATGCGCCAAAATTTCCGCCACTCCGTCTCATGTTTGCGCAACAGCGCCCGCTCGAGCGCGTGCTGAAGAAACTCGATTTGCGCCTGAAGGATGGCGGCATTTTTCGCCACCAATCCCTCCAATCCGCGGTCAATCGCCACCCCAAGCTCACGAAGCGGCCGGTGCGCCGCGTCAATGTCCGCCTTCGCTTTGGCAAACGCCGAAGCAAGCGGCGCTTGAGCGGTCGCCTCCCGCCACTCCCGCTTTGCTTCATCGAGCCGCCCAGTCAATACATCAGCCACCTCAAGGCCGATATCGGACAGGTCGGTTTGCAGCGAACGGCTGACAATCGTCGCCTGCAGACGCGGCACGACTGGAGGCATTTCTAGGTCGAAAAGCGGGAACGCCTCTTTCAATTCCGCCCAATAAGCGATCTCCCCCGGTCCGGCAACGAAAGCGAGCGTCGGCAGCAAATGCTCTTGCATGAGCGGACGGGTGACGACATTGTTGCTTAAACGGGCCGGATTCGTTTCGGCAAGCTCAAGCAGCTCTTCTCTTGTCCAAACGAGAGTTCCCGCTTTATTGTGAAACAGGCCGCGTTCCTCATCATACTGCAAAAGCGAACGTTCACGGCCGTCGTAATAAAACAAGTTGGCCGCGTCACGACCGATTTCAATCAGCGGCGCATATCCGAGCGTGCGCAACGCCTCTTGCTGAGCGAGCACCGCGGCCGTCACATCGCGATGGCGTTCAATGAGCGCAGCGAAAAAGCGGCGCTCAAGCGGCCGCACCGCCGCATCGCCAGCGTTCAAAACAACTAAACCGTGATCAGCGAACAACCGGAGCACAATGGCGGCAAAAAAGTCGACAAACGTGCGCGCCTCATCAAGACACGATGACAAAAAGAAGAGCAGCTCATTCGTCACGTCCGTTTCCCCATATGTTTTGACGACGCGCTCGATCCACTCTTTCGCAGCCATCCGGTCCAGCAGCACATCGGCGGCCATCCGTTTTTCGTTCGTTTTGTGTGGGTACGCTGCTTTTTTTACTTCTCCTTCCTCAACGACATAGACATGATCGATTTCCGCGATGTCATGATCTTCGCCGGCGATCCAAAACAGCGGCACGACCGGCACGCCCAATTTTCGTTCCTGCTCTTTGGCAAGCTGGATGATGGTGATGATCTTATAAATCGTATACAGCGGCCCAGTCAACAGCCCGGCTTGCTGCCCGCCGACAATGACGACGCTTCGCTCATTGCGCAGTTTCTCAATGTTTGCCATCGTAGCCACACTCGCCGAGAAGCGCCGGTGATAAGCACGCAAATAGTCGGCAAGCCCTTCTCGGTCATAGGTTCTTCCTTGCAAATAGGCCAACCGCCGACAAAACGCTTCATCGTCCGCCTGGGCATAAGCGAAGCCGCTCTCTGCTGGAAACGCGCCGGTTATGTAATCAGCCGCCAATTTCGTCGCTGCTGGCAACGGAATTTCGCGAACTTCCATGGCTAAAAACTCCCTTTCTTATGTATTCTTTCATGAGTATAGCACGTTTATTGCCAAGAGAAAAAAGGCTTGCTCGGCCACACTAAAGGCTCATCGCAACGCGAATGGCCATTCCGTATACAAGCAGCCCGGCGTAAAGGGAGGCAAAAATGAGAAAACTCGCCCGCCAAAAGACGCGGAACACCGTCCGCAACCGAAAGTCCGCCTTTTTCCGCCAATAGCCAAGCGCGATCGCCGCGTGCAGACCAAACAAAAAGAGAAGAAGAGGAACGAAGTACGATTTCCCAAACAGCACTGTCAGCAAAAAATAGACAGCGGCGATGAAAAAAACAGTCGCAGCGTTGACCGCGGCGTAAAACGCTGCCCGCCTCCGCCTGCCGACCAAGCGTGCTCCGAAGTAGACGAGCAAAAACAGCAGAAGCGGCGCGGTCACAAACGTCGCCAGCGTTGAAGCGAGCCAATCACCCATCCGTCTCTCTCCCTTCCTTCCCTTTCACCGCGCAAAAGACAAAGCGGACGACCGGCAGCATAGCGCCGCGCGCCTCCCCTTGTTTCAACACATAGCCCAAAATGGCGTCAATCTCCGTCCGGCGCCCGTTCGCCAAGTCCATATACATCGACGAATAGTTGTCCGCTGTTTTTTGGCATATGCGGACGACGCGCTCCCACGCCCGATTGGCGTCTTCAAGCGGCAGCACGTTCCGCACCTCATCAAACAGCTGCCTCATCATATCGCGGTACGGAGCCGTTTCTAGCAGCGCCCCGTTTTTCACTTGCAATAGAGCGGTGAGCGGATTGATGACGGCGTTGACGACAAGCTTGTCCACAAGAATGCGCTCCCAATCATCGGCCCATTCGATCGGAAAGCCGCGCTCCCCTTCCCGAAGCTCCCGGGCGTCGCCAAGTGAACCGTAGCGGGAAGCAAGTGTCAGCTTTCCGGCGCCCGTATGCGCCACCGTCCGGTCATCTAGCTTCATTGCGCCATGCTCCACGACGCCGACGAGGACATTTTTGTCGGCAAACATCGTCAACTGCTCGAGATGTCCCATGCCGTTTTGCAAAAAAACGAGCGTGCGAACGCGGCGAAACGCGTCGATTTGCGCACAGACGGAAGCGAGATCGTACTGTTTGACGGTCACAAACACGAGCGGCTCGTCCAGCTCCGCTCCAGCAAACGGCTGCGCGCGCACCGCCACGACCGATGTCTCGCCATCTTTTTTTAGCGCCACACCATGCTCGGCAAGCTGCCTTGCTTGGGACGGACGCCTCGTATAGACCGTCACCCCATGGCGCCGCCCAAGATAAGCGGCGAGCAGCAATCCGACTGCTCCGCCGCCGACAATCCCAATGTTCAATCCTTCTCCCCCGCTTTCTTGCAACATGGCGTTAGCCTTATTTTAGCAGAGATCTTCTTCTTCCGTTAAGAAAAAAAGCCGGCGAAAAGCCAGCCTTTACCCTTCGTCGACGCCTTCAGCCACTGCATTCGGCGCCGGTTTCCCGCTGTCTGTCACCATTTTGCGCGCCCGCTCCATAATGGAAAGCAGCGTTTTATACTCCTCCTGGATCGCAGCTAGTTGTTTTTGCAGCGATTCTTTTTCCATTTGCAACTTCGTTACCATTTGCTGCAGCTGCTCCATATCGTTTTTGAGCGCCCGGTTTTCATCGGCCGTCCGTCGAGCGTCGCGCGCCTTTTGCTCCTCAGCTTGCAAAAAGGCCAGCACTTCCGCCCATGACAAATGGCTTTTGACTGCCGCTTCCACCTTCTCCTGCCCCTCGCTTTCCTTTGTTGATGGGGTTTCTTTTTTTCGCATCTTCCGTTCTTGCTTGGCTTGCTCGATCTCCTCCTTGTACTGCTTGCGAACGCACGAATTCCAGCGAAATCCGCACGCTGCCGCCGTCCGCGACAAGCGCCGCCCGACTTCGGCAAACGCCTCCAGCTGGGTGCCGCCTTCGCGAATATACTGAAGCACAACATTCGCCAACAACTCATCCTCTTCTTTCGTCCATGCATCTTGACGTACTCCCGTCATCCCCTTCCCCCCTTATCGCCGCTTTGTCATTATATGTATGCGGCTAGTAGAAACGGTAGAAGGAAAAAATTACTTCTTACACAAAAAAGGACGCAATGCCTGTTCATGTTCAGCCGACCCCCACAGCTCGGCGCAACGGGCGATCTCGGCGAAAAACCGCTCTCGAAACCAAGCTGTTCGCCATTTTTCGCCGGCTGCGGCCTTATATGCCTGCAAGACGGAAAGCGACCGCTCCGCATAAGGCGCCAGCCGTTCACGCCATTGTTCGTGCCAATGTTCGGCTGGTAGGATGGCGTCAACCCAACCGCACGCTTCCATCGCCTCCGCCGTCATCGGCTCGGCGCGCAGCAATACATCAAGCGCCCGCCCGTACGGAAGTTTGGCAAACAGCATCGAAGCTCCTCCCCAGCCGGTCGTAATGCCAAGTCGACCTTGCACAAATCCGATCCGGCTTCCTTCTTTGGCAAAGCGAAAATCGCAAGCGGTCGCCAGCTCGCAGCCGCCCCCCATCGCTGTTCCGTTGACAAGGGCGGCCGTCGGCTTCGGAAACGTCAGCAGCCTGTACAGCAGCTCTCCCATGCGCATGAGCATCTGTCTTGCCTCCGTGCCGCGCAAATGCCCAAACTCACTTAAATCGCCGCCGGAGCAAAACGCCTCGCTGCCGGCGCCGGTAATGGCGAACACTTTCACCTGTGGATCAGCCGCCGCCTGTTCCATCGCCTCCTCAAGCGCCCCCATCACGGCAAAATTGATCGCATTCCGTTTCTCTGGACGGCAAATCGTAAACAGTGCAATGCCGTCATGATGCTCCAACATTGCTTCCATCAGCACGTCTCTCCTTTCTTCATCACATCAATGAATTGGGTGCGTTCTCTTCAATTTCCTGCCTCACGACGAAAAAAACTGCCGCCTAGACGAACAGCGTTGATTTTTTGCAGACAATCAAAAAGGCTGTCCTCTTTTCGGACAGCCTGTCGTTCGATGTCGGCCATTATTTGTTGACGACATCTCTTCCTTTGTATGTTCCGCATGCTTTGCAGACGCGGTGCGCCAATTTCCATTCTCCGCAGTTCGGGCATTGCACCATGCCTGGCACTTGCAGTTTAAAGTGTGTGCGGCGCAGCCGTTTTCTCGTTTTCGATGTTCTTCTAAAAGGTACTGCCATCATTCCCACCTCCTTGTCGGGCGCATTTTGGCATATCCATGCCGGCGAATCAGTCAACCTCGAGGCCGCCATCCGCCGGCACACAAGGCGGCTGCCGGACGGTGCGCAATATTCGGCGCCATCGGCCGGCAACGCCGACTCACGATCATTCCTCTCGTTTTTCCTCGAAAAACTTGGCCAGCCCTGCAAGGCGAGGATCTACTTTCTTTTCCCGCTCTTGCATCGCTTTCTCCCATTCTTCTTCCGACAGAACGTCCCATCCTTCCCCATGTTGCGGCGCTCCGCCGGCAACCGGTCCTTCGGCGATCAGCTGCAACGGGATTTCAAGCAAAATCAACTCGCGGATGATGGGATTCAAATCAATCGTGTCCCCCGCCACCATATGGGTGTCCTCATCGGTCTTCACGATGCCGCTGCCATCCGCAAAAAACGTCTCCGTCGTCTGAATGGAAAACGGATACGTCACATCGACAAGCGTCCGCGAACAAGGCAACACCATCGTTCCGGACAACGTCAAATGAAACGTGAATTTTGTCGACCCGACATCCGCTTTTCCTCGGACGTGCACCGGTGAAATATCGCGGATCAACGTGTCAATTTGTTTTAAATCGGACACATCGACCGTCTCATCAATCGCCATTTCCTTATGTTGAAAACGGCGAAGCTGTTGGACCGTCCATTTCATATCATCACCTCAAGGCAACGAATAAAATTATACGTTTCGTTTCTAGTTTTGTCAATGTTTTTTCTTTACAACCACTCATTCCTTGGGAAAAGAACGGCATACTCCCATCATTTCCAAATGCCATTTTGAACATGCACGGTCGGCGCGCGGACATCGGAAAACGGTCGACCGCTTCGTTTCTTTTGCTGTCCTCACCGCATGTTGCCGTTGATCTTCGCCGCTTTCTATTCCATACTAAGTTCAGATAGAATAGACAGCCATTTCGTTGCGGCCAAGCCGCGCGAATCGCCATGAAAGGAGCGAAAAAAGGTGAAAGCCGTCGGCGTGATCGTGGAATACAACCCGTTTCACAACGGTCATTTCCACCATTTGAACGAAACGAGACAAAAGACAGATGCGGACTGTTTGATCGCCGTCATGAGCGGAAACTTCTTGCAGCGCGGTGAGCCGGCCATCGTCTCCAAATGGGCGCGGGCAAAAATGGCGCTCGCCGCCGGCGTAGATGTGGTCATCGAGCTGCCGTACGCCTTCGCTGTGCAAGCGGCTGAACAGTTCGCACATGGGGCGGTGCAGCTGCTTGCGGCGATCGGCTGCCAAGAGCTTTGCTTTGGCAGCGAATCGGGGGAAATTTCCGCTTTTTTATCCGCGGCCAAAACATGGCTTGAACAGAAGGAAACGTTCGATTCCCTCATCCGCACCGGGCTGGCGCGCGGACAAAGCTTTCCGAAAGCCGCCGCTGAAGCGTGGCAAACGTTCGGCGCCGCTCCGCTTGATTTGTCCAAGCCAAACAACGTGCTTGGTTTTGCGTATGTGAAAGCCATTTGGCAAAACAAGCTGGCGATGATGCCGCGCACGATTCCGCGGCTGGCCGCCGGCTATCATGACGAATCATTTTCCCACCCGTCGATTGCGAGCGCCACCAGCCTGCGGAAAACATTGCGACAAACCGGTCGTCTCGAGTCGATCGCGGCGTACGTTCCGCCCGCTACGCTCGAACAACTCCGCCAATATCGGGAGACATACGGGCGCTTTCACGATTGGGAAGTGTATTTTCCGCTCCTAAAATATCGGCTGTTGACCGCCACAGAGGCCGACTTGCGCCGCATCGCCGGCGTGGAGGAAGGGATCGAACACCGGCTGAAGCAACACATCGCCCACGCCGAAACGTTTGCCGCCTTCATTGCCGCCGTCAAAACGAAGCGATACACCTGGACAAGGCTGCAACGCCTATGTGCGCATGTGTTGACAAATTTCACAAAGGAGGAGCAAGCCAAAGCGGCCAACCCGACCTATATCCGGCTGCTCGGCATGAGTGAAGCCGGCCGCCGCTACTTAAAGCAGGTGAAAAAAAGCGCTGCGCTCCCGCTCGTCGCCAGAGCATCCAAACTCAACGGCGACTCTCTTTATGAGCAAGAAAAAAGAGCGGCAGCTGTGTACGCCGCCGCTTTTCCGGAGCCGCTCTACAGCGCCGCGCTGAAAGAAGAATACGCCACGGCGCCGATTTACGCTTCCGGCATCGAACGCAAATAACGAACTGCCTCGTCGAACGTATCGACCGGGACGATTTTCATATGCGTCCCGATTTTTTTCGCCGTCCGCACCGCCTCGCGATAGTTCGACGTCGGCGCACCATGTTCGTTCGGGGCGAAAAACACCTCGGCTCCTTCGCGGTCAGCGGCCACGACTTTTTGCGAAACACCGCCGATCGGCCCGACGTTTCCGTCAAGATCAATCGTTCCGGTGCCAGCGATTTTATGACCTTTTGTAATATCTTCATCGACAAGTTGGTTGTAAATTTCAAGTGAAAACATGAGCCCAGCCGACGGTCCGCCGATTTGTTCCGACTCCACGTCAACCGGCGGGTCGGTGCGGACGTCATAATCGGTCATGAGTGTCACCCCAAGGCCGACTTGGTTCGGGTGCTGTCGAAACGGCTTCAGCTCGAGCTCTGTTTCCTGCCGCTTCCGGCCGCGAATGAATGCGACGCGGACGCGATCACCCGCTTGTTTTCCGCGAATGTAGTTGACCATCTGCTCCGATGTGCCGAGCGGCTTTCCGTCGATCGCGACGATGCGATCGCCGGTCTCTAGACGGCCGGCGGCCGGCATATCAGGGAGGACGCTCATGACATAAACGCCATGAGGTTCATACGACACCGGCTTTCCGGCGTGGCGATAAGCGACGACGATCGCCGCTTCCTTCGACTGTTCCATGAGCTCAAGCTGGCGCATCGTATATTCCTTGTCGCTCTCCCCTTCCTGCTTGATTTCCTCGACCGGATGAAGCTCATAAAAAGGGCGGATATGGGCAAACAAATACGCTATCACATTCGCCCGCCCCATCCGCACCGTCGTAAGCATAAACGTTCCCTTATCGCGGTCGCCGTTTTCCACGTGAACGAGCGGCTTTAAACTTTGCGCGCTTCCCGGCATCGTCACATAATACGGCAGCTTCATAAAAATAAGCAGAAAGGTGAGGGCGGCGCCAAAGAAAAACAGGGCAATATACGTCCGTTTTTTCATTCGTGTGATGGCTCCTTCCACTGTTCGATCGCTTGACGGATCGCTCCCACTTGCTTCCGCGCCTCCTCTTCCCCGCGAGCGATGATTTCCTCAATATCCTTGAACGCCCGCGAGCTATACTGTTCGACTCGCGGCCGGATCATAACGTCTGAGGCGAGCTGACGGTGAGCTACCAGTTCCGCTTGCAAAATATCGAGACTCTGCCAAATGACATCGGCGATCGACGCAATTTCCGCCTTTGTGTTGAGCGGAGAGACATCGACGGCGATGACAATATCCGCTCCCATCGCTCGGACGACCGACACTGGCACCCGGTCAACGACGCCGCCGTCGACAAGCAGTCTGCCATTCACCTCCGCCGGCACAAAAATGCCAGGAATCGAGATGCTCGCCCGCACCGCCTGGGCTGCTTCCCCTTGCCGAAACACGACTTTCTCCCCTGTCTGCAAATCAGCGGCGACAACAGCCACAGGCGGGGACATCTCCTCGATTCGTTTCCCTTTCGTCAACAAGCGAATAAACTGCGTGATGCGCTCGCCAGCGATCAGTCCCATTTTCGGCACCGTCCAGTCAAGAAAATCGTTGCGTCGAAACGATTGAGCCAACCGATAGAGACGATGGAGGCCATGGCCGCTTGCGTAAAGGACGGCGACGAGCGCGCCGATGCTGCTGCCGGCCAAATAGGAAATCGGAATATGCTCCTCCTCGAGCACTTTCAATACCCCAAGATGGGCGAACCCGCGCGCTCCTCCCGACCCGAGCGCCAATCCGACTTTTGGCGGCACGCCTCCTCCCCCCTTTGTCGCAGCGCTATCCGCTTTCATCTTATGGTCTAAAACGCCCCCCTATGCTCGTATATTAGGTTATATGAGGTTGTACTACAAGAAACCGCACGGCAAAAAAAGGGGGGGGAAAAGTGAAACAAAATTGGGGGGCGAAATGGAAAACCGTATTGCTCGCTTCCGCCGCCACCTTGTTTGCGTTTTCGCTCATTTGCTATCCAAAACAGTCGCTTGAAGCGTCCATTCGCGGTTTAAATATGTGGTGGGAGGTCGTCTTTCCATCGCTTTTGCCGTTTTTTATCGTCTCGGAGCTGCTCATCAGCTTCGGCGTCGTCAGCTTCCTTGGCGTCTTGCTCGAGCCGCTCATGCGCCCGTTGTTTCGCGTCCCGGGCGTCGGCGGATTCGCCTGGGCCATGGGAATGGCGTCCGGCTACCCGTCTGGAGCCAAGCTGACCGCCCGCCTGTACCAGGAAAAACAGCTGACGACGATTGAAGCCGAACGGCTCTCGTCGTTCACCAATTCATCCAACCCACTTTTTATTTTTGGAGCTGTATCAGCGGGATTTTTCAACAACCCGCAACTCGGCCTTGTGCTGGCCGTTTCCCACTATTTAGGAAACATTAGCGTTGGGCTGATCATGCGCTTTCACGGCATCCGAAAAGAACGGAGGCAATCGAAGCGGCAGCCACGCTCATTTTCGCTCCCGTATGCGCTGCGCACACTGCACCGCACGCGACTGAAAAACGAACAGCCGCTTGGCAAACTTCTTGGCGACGCCGTGCGCTCTTCTGTCCAAACACTGTTAATGATCGGCGGTTTTATTATTCTCTTTTCGGTTATGAATAAACTTCTGTATATGATGCATTTGACCGAACAGCTTGCCCCATTGCTGCGCCATCTGCTCCGCCTTGCCCAGCTGCCGGAGCAGCTTGACATCCCAGTGTTTTCCGGCTTGTTTGAAATTACACTCGGCAGCCAAATGATCAGTCAGACCGATGAGGCGATGCTGATGGAAAAAGCAGTGGCAACAAGCTTCGTCCTCGCTTTTGGCGGTTTTTCCGTCCAAGCGCAAGTCGCCAGCATTCTCGCCGAAGCGAACATCCGCTTTCAGCCGTTTTTCATCGCGCGCTTGCTGCACGGAGTGTTTGCCGCTTCCTTTACATACTTGCTTTGGAAACCGTTGTACATCAAAACAGCCGGCGGGATGCCGACCCACATCCCAGCGTTTCTTCACGCCGCAAAAGACAGCGCTTGGAATGAAGGCTGGCGGTTGCTGCAGCAATACGGGCCGCTCCTGACACTGTTGTTCCTTTGCCTTTATATATGGCTCGTCATCAAGGCGGTCAGTAAATCGCGCGGGCGCTCATAAGACGCTTGAGCGCCCAGCTTTTTGGCAGCAAAAAGCCATCGGGGCGGTTCGCGTCGTCTCAGCCGTGAGCCGCCCTTGACGGCAAAACCGGGCCGGCGCCGACTGCAATGTTCGCTTAAGCGGCTTTCATAAGGAAGCGTCAATCAGCGGCCGTGGACGCAAATTTCCGCTTCAGCGCCTGCTCAACAACCGGGGGCACGAGCTCGGAAATATCGCCGTTGTATTTCGCCACTTCTTTGACGATGCTCGAGCTTAAAAACGCATACTGGCTGTTCGTCATCATAAAAAACGTTTCAATGTTTTCATCAAGAACGCGGTTCATCGACGTAATTTGCATTTCGTATTCGAAATCGGACACAGCGCGCAAGCCGCGCAAAATGGCATTCGCTTTTTTGCTGCGGGCGTAATCAACAAGCAGGCCGTGAAACGCTTCGACATGGACGTTCGGAAGCGTCCGCGTCACCTCACGAAGCAGCTCGATCCGCTCCTCGACAGTAAACAGCGGCTTTTTCGACGAGTTGTTCAACACCGCCACATACACTTGATCAAACACTTTCGCCCCTCGTTTAATAATATCCAAATGCCCGTACGTCACAGGGTCAAAGCTCCCGGGGCAAACCGCAATGCTCGCCATCGCTTCCATCCCCTTCCCATCTATAAATCGTCACACCGGTGATACCGTATGTTTCCCGCTTCCATCGTGTCAGGCCGCCGACCTCCTCCGGCAGCTCCGCCTCCGCCGAGTGTTCAGCGACGACGACGCCGTGCGGTTCCAGCAACTGACGCCCGGCGATCGACGACAGCAACGTCGGCCACTGTTTCTCTTTGTACGGCGGATCAAGGAAAATAACCGCAAAGCGGAGGCCGCGCTTCGCTACCGCCTTCAGCGCCCGCTCGGCGTCGTTGCAGTAAATTTCCGCCCGCTTCTCAAGCCCGCAGGCCGCCACGTTTTTTCGGACCGTCTGCACCGCTTTCCTGTCTTGATCGACGAAAATGACGCGCTCGATTCCTCGGCTGAGCGCCTCGATGCCCAAGCCGCCGCTGCCAGCAAACAAATCAAGACCGTTGCCGCCTGAGAAATATGGCCCGATCATATTAAATATCGCTTCTTTGACTTTATCGGTCGTCGGCCGCGTCGACATCCCTGGAACCGCTTGCAGACGCCGTCCTTTGCATGTCCCGGAAATGACTCTCATCGCCTTCACCCAATTCACCGTTTCAAGGTGGCCTTGTCATCCATTTGATTCGTTGTTTTCATGGTAATCTTACCATAAAGTTGATGATCGTCAAACTACGGAATTTTTTCGCCATTCATGTATAGAAATCGGCAAACGGTCCATAATGAGTAATGGCAACACGCTTGACGCGTTGTTGCCAGTGACGGAGAAGACTTACGTTTCCCCATAAGTTCTTCCTCCGGTTTCTCCTCTCCCTTTTCTTTATTCTTTCCGATCCTTGTTCCGCCCTGCGCGGAGGCAAGGAACTGGAAAGGGCCTTGCGGGTTCATTTCCGCAAGGTTTTTTTTGATTGCAATTCGCGAGGATGGCCGGTAAAGTTAAGGGTGGACGATGCTTGCAAGGGGGAACGATTCATGATCCAACGATTTATCGAACTTGGCGAAGGATATTCCGATATATATGAGCTGATTGCATTGGCGAAGGCCAACCGCCATCGTTTGTCCGGATTCTTTGTCTTTCATACGGTGAAAAAAGGCCAGGCGGTCGTCTCCTTGGCCGTTGTCCTTCATCCGACGGATCCCGGCGATTTCCAACCACTTTACATTTGCCGTGAAGGCATTCCCGATCCGTCCGTCAAGCCAAACAAACGGTACGAACTATTTATGGAAACCGCAAAGGAGCTGGGCATGGACGTCATTCACCTTGATGTTAAGCCATCGACGATGTTCGCTGAACCCGATTTATATTACCAACATTTGATCGGCATTATGCGGATGAATCGCTTCATCCCGCCGTTGCAGTAAACAAAGAAACAGCGGGTCGAAAAGCCGGTGCCGGCTTTTTTTCGACCCGCTGTTTTCCTTCATCCAAGCGGATACGGGGAGTCTTTTTCCTTCTCCCCTTTCGATTCAAATTCCAGTTTTAAAAATGGGCGGTACGACGGCTCGACCCGCTTGACGAACGGAAGCGAGGCGAGCTTTTTCATTACATGGTCGACTTGCTCCATATCACAATACAGAACAGCATACTTCAGCCGTTTGGAAATGTAATGAATGTTGCCGAACTTGCGCAACTGTTTCCCATATTTCAGCGAATGAAGCCAAACGATAATCCCTTGCCGTTTTGGAAACATAGTCCCTTCCCCTTTTTTATGTGCGGCAGCCGCAGCTTCCGCCCGCCCCGCAGCCACCGGAACAGCCCGCCGACAAAAAGTACGGATTTCCGGTCGGCACTTTCACATGTTCGGACACCGCTTTGCCGATCAGCACGCTGATCTCATCAAGCAACTCTTGCATCGCCTTCTCCGCCTCCTTAAAGGCGGCGACCGTCTCATGCAAATCGAGCTCCCGCTTCGCTTCGCGCACTTCTTTCATCACGTCGCGGTAATCAGGATGGTATTTTCCGAAGCGCTGCACTTCTTCGTAGCGCTCCTTCAGCTTGACAAAGCGAGCGATCAGCTGCTGGGCGCGGCGGTCTTGCTTCAGCCGCCAAAAGGCGCGGCGGTATTCGTCCGCCACGTCCGACTCGACAATCATTTTGGCCAACGCTTCTGCTTTATCTAAAATCTCGATGCGCTCGAGAGTCGCAATCTTCACCAAATGGCACCTCCATTATCCATCATACCATGAACGAAAAGAAAATGAAAAGGAAAGAGATAGCAAAGAAGCAAACAAAAAAGGCGATCCAGACTGTGCCGAATCGCCTCTGTTCGCCTTTTAAACGATCGTCGTCATCTCTATCGGATGGCGACGTCAAATTCGTGCGTCATGCCGGTTGCTTTCCCATCATTGTAGACGAGCTCAAGACGGATGGTATGTTTCCCGCTCGGCAAACCGCGCACGATAAAGGCGGCCGTGTATACTTCCGTCATTTTTTGCCCGTTGACATAGACATTAATGTGTCCGCCGCCGCTCCCTTTGCGGAACGGAAAGTGGACGGCAACACATTCAATGAATACGTCGCTTCCTTTCACTTCATGCTTCACCTGAAGCGGACCGCCCACTGCTTCGGCGTGAGCGGAGGACGACGGCGCCGGCTCAAAGAAGGCATACGCCGCAAGCAATATGACAACCGCAAACCATGCAAACCACTTTGGCAAAGACATCACTCCCTTTCGAAACTAGTCTTTGCCATTGGCCGCCCGATTAGTCGCGCATGGCTTTAAACATTTGCCACATAAGCGACGCCATTTGCAACGATTGGGAGATTCTTTCCACTTTGTCAGGGATCGTCAGCTCATAGTGGCGCAAGGCGGCCAATTGGAACGTCGACAGTTCATGCGGACGGCGGGCAAGGAGCCGGTACCAGCGCGGCTGTTCGCGCAAAAACGCGCGCAACATCGGTGTTCCTTGCACATATTGCCATACATCTTTCCTCATCGCCACCACCCTTTAATCTTTGCGGAACGAAAACGGATGCGCTTCTTTGTTTCTTTGTTCTTGACCGGCCCCTTGAAATTCGGAAAGAATGCTTTGGATCGCCGCGATCGCCTGCTGGACGTTCGCCAAATGTTTTTGCACATCGGCTGCATCGATCTGTCCAAGCATAGACGCGAGCTTATCGAGCCATTTGTTCGTTCCTTTTTCCTCCTCTTTTGCCGCACCGTTTGTTTCCCGATACGGCTCCCATATGTCATCGTCTTCCCCGAACAAATACCAATCCTCATACACTTGTTTCCACGTCTTTTTGCCACTGCGCACCTCTTGGATGATTTTTGGATGTTTTTTCACAAACTGTTTAAACTGTTCAACGGAAGGATGCAGAGGCTTGACCATGGCGGTTCTCATCCCTTTCGTCCACTCATGCCTATCTGCCATATCATATCGCATCCAACAAAGAGAGGTGCGCCCAATTTTTAGAGCGGCGTAAAGAAGTTTTGCGTATAGTAATCGGCGTAGACGCCAACGCCCAAGCGGGTGAACTCTTCGTTCAACATAATTTTCCGATGGTTTTGGCTGTTCAGCCATCCGATGGTCGCCTCAACGCCATCGACTTGATGGGCGGCGATATTTTCCCCGGCAAGCTGGAACGGAATGTGAAGCGCGCCAAGCCGCTTCGATAAATCGCCATACTGCGGCGACTCGTGGGAGAAAAACCGGTGATCATGCATATCTCGGCTATGTTTTTCCGCAGCGGCAGCGGCCTTGTCATCCCACATGAGAGAGGAAAGCCCATGGCGACGGCGGATCAAATTCGTCCAGTCAAAAATTTGCTTCGCGTTGGCCGCATCAACAGCCTGTCGCTTTTCTTCCGACAGCGGCGCGGCCGCCGGCAGGCTGCCGCGGTAAACGAGCTCGTACGGCCGCAACTTGACGAACGTTTCTGCATCCATCAGGCGGATCGCCGCCACCTCGCCGGTAAAGCGGTCAACATACAGCTGAGCGTAGACGCTGCCAACTTTGACAACCGGCCTTGATGAGTAATCTTGTTCAGACAGCTCAAACCGGTATGTCCCGTTGCCTAGCTTAATCTCAATGTTCGATAGCACCGGCATCGTTTGAAAAATCGTCTGCAACCGCTGGCCGACCGCAAACGGTTCAACGTTCACCTTCTCTCCGCCGACAAGGGCGGTGACGACGCGACCGCGCAAGATGCCAATCTGCACGTACGACTCGGGTCGACGGCTGTACACCCACCAGTCATATCCGTAAGCTGACGGGTCGATTCGGTCTGGGGCGCCAAACAGTTTTTTCGCCTCTTGCGCCGATTGCCCGATCAACGCAACGATGCCGGCCGTCGCCTTCGGCTCTTTCAACATGTATCGATTCGTCTCTGGCTGCTCCGGGGGGCTCGGGGGCGGCGGACTCGGCACAAAATAATACAATCCAATCAAGAAAAACAAAAAAAGGAAAAACCATTTCACACGGCAACTCCCGCTTTCTGCGCAATCTCCTTATTGCCATTATAGCCGTTTTTTAGAGGCAAAAAAAAGAGGACACCCAAAAAGAGCGCTCCTCCTCGAAAGAAGCCGTGTCCGTTGCATTTGTCAATGGATGGCGTCTTGTTCGGAAATCTCGCTTAACGCACGACCCGCGCGTTCATCAGAATAGCGGTTCGTCGCCAAATCGCCGAGCGAGATGATGCCGACCAAACGCCCGTTTTCTACGACCGGGAGGCGGCGAATTTGGTGACGTGCCATCATATCTGCTGCCTTTTGCACCGAATCGTCCGGAGAAAGCGTGACGAGATCGCGGCTCATCACTTCCGTCACCGCAGTCGAACCAGGACGTTTTTCAGCCATGCCGCGCACGACAATATCGCGGTCGGTAATCATTCCGACAAGGCGGCCGTCATCGACAATCGGAATCGCCCCGACGTTGAAATCGCGCATTTTTACCGCCGCTTCGTAGAGATTGTCAAGGGGGGTGCAATATTGCACATCCGTTGACATGACGTCCCGTACCGTTTGCATTCTTCGTCTCTCCTTTCTACCCGTATTGTGCGCCGGATCACACAAAAAAATGCGAGCGAAACGGAAACAACGGCAAACAATTCGTTGAAAAGCAAACCGTTTTCGTACTATTATAAATGAGGGGATGATTTCCTGTTTGGCGCTTTTACATACTGTGTTGTTAGGAGGAAGAAGGATGAAGTTTGAAAATACCGGACTGGAAAATCAGACGGTCGAACTATCCCGCCTTGATGACATTATGGAGCGCCTCGGCTTTGTACGCGCGGCGCAATGGGATTATGAACGGGTCACATACGACCGGAAATACGTCGTGAAAGAAGGCACCTACTATTTGCGCGTTCAAGGATACGCCATTGAGGGAAACGTCGATTCGCGCTATGCACTCATTAAGCTGCTCACGCCGATTTTAGGGAAACATTACTATCCACACGGCGTCGAATACGGCGATGATGAGCATTTTCCGTCCTCTCTTGTCAGCCAATGCCAAAACGTGTTGGCGCAGGTCAAAAGCGAGCTTGAAAAAATCAAAGAATAATCAAAGAATAATCAAAAAACGCATGAGAGCGCGGTTCTCATGCGTTTTTTTCCGGCATGACAAGCCGTTTGACAACAATGTCGACCGCCTCGGCGACATATGGCGTCATCGCGGCGATCTCCTCGGCAATATGCTGTTGCAGCTGGCGGCAAACTTCCATCACCGGCGCCCCATATCGAATGGACATCTTTACCGTGACGCGGCACCGCCCGCCTTGAGCAACGGTGATGAACACCTCACAATCGTCAAGGGCGACCTCCGTCTGGCCGCGCACACACATCATGACAATTGTCAATAGCGTCGCCTCTACGGCGCTCCGTTTCCGATAGCGAAACGTGTTCACCGCCTTCCCCCCCCCCCGCTGCACAAAATCACGTCTATATAGGCGTGTTGTATTCTATGCTATGCAACCGCCGCTGCCCTTGCTCCTTGCCCGCCGGTTAAAAACCGAGCACCGCCTTGATGAGCGACGTCGTTTGGCCCCCTGGATAGAGGACATAAAGCAGCCAATAGACGACGACCCCGGTTGAGGCGCTGCCAAACCAAATGATGCTGGTGATCGGCCCAAGCCGACGATGGCGGGCCCTCTTGTCTTTCAATCCCGTCCAAATCGTGACAAGGCCAAATACGGCGCCAACTGTCGCCAGCACAATATGGAAAATAAGAAACAGCGTATAGTACACTTTGACGTTCTCCGGCCCGCCAAAGCTCGTATTGCCGATAAACAACGTCCGCGACATGTAAATGGTGAAAAACAGCAAAGCAAACACCGCTGCCGTCAGCATCACCTTTTTATGCGCTTCGATCCGCCTGCGGCTGATCAAATACCACCCATAAGCAACAAGCAAAGCGCTGATCACGATGCAGCTCGTGCTGATTGTCGGTAAAACGGCCATCGCTTCTCTCCCTTTCTTCTTTGTTCATCGTTGGCGGCCAACCGCGCTTTACAGTTTGGTCGGCCGCGGCTCCATATCCATGCTTGGCTCTTTCTCCCGCTCCTTCCGATACCATTCGGTGAAGATGAAGAACAGCATCGTCCCGTACACGATTTCCTGGATGATTTTCATCAACACTCCGCCGAGCTGCTGATCATGGAGCGGCGACATCGATAAAAACATTTGCGGCCCGGTCAAATCAAGCGAAGCCAGCGTCCCTTGAGGAACGCATAGAGCCAGCGCGGCCATCCATGCTTTCGGGTCAGTATACGTCGCATAAAGCGGCGTATCGGTAAAAATGATGAGCGCGCAAGCCGGGGTCAACAGCATGCCGTCAGCGAAAATGTAACCCATTTTTTTTAGGCCGGACAACGTTTGCCAATCGGGCAGCTTGTTGACAAGCGGCCACCACATGCAAAACGCGGCAACGAAAATGACCGAGGTAACAAACGCATGCAGCCACATATTCATTTTCACAGCGTCAAAAATGAATGGAACGTGATAAAGCGAAAACAAGCCGTTAAACAGCAGCAACGCCACAATTGGCTTTGTCAACAGCCGAAACACGCGGCGCACTGCTGTGATGCGGAATGCGCGCTCATAAAGCGGCGCCGGAATGCCTAAAATAAAACATTGCGGCACGATCAAATACAGCACTGCCATTTGCACCATATGGGCGGTGAACGTCAAATGGCCCATCAAATCCAACGGAGACCCTTTGCATATATAAAGAAGCGCAATCCCGGTCAAAAAATACGCTTTCTGCTTCTCCGAAACGGCATCACCGAGGCCGAAACGCTGCCGCCATGGCCCGGTGATCCCAATGTACAGCAACGCAACCGCCGCTAACATAAGCAAAAAAAACGGACTCCAAAGGGCAACGGGGCCAAACATTTGCAGCGATTGAAACATACGAATCCCCTCCTGATTTGTCCTTTCCCATTATACTATACGACGCCGCGCCAAGGCTATTGAAAAAGGGGAAACCGGTGCAAAAACCGATTCCCCCTTTTCTTACCACCAAACGACTGTTGTAAACGCCCAAACAAGTAGAAGCATAACCGCCACACCGCCGTAAATAAACATCGCCGGGAATTCGTGGCCTTTATGGCTCATGTGCATGAAATAATACAGCTGAAATGCGACCTGCACGGCGGCTAAAAGCAAAATAAACGGAACGACAAACCAATGGGAAAACTCTTCGTAACCAACGGCGGCGAAGGCAATGAGCGTCAACAAAATCATCAAAACGAATGCAATCATTTGATGGCGCATTTCTTCCGCATTTTTCCGGCGGCGATACGCTAAGTCGATGCGCTCATTTCCTGAATTCGTTTGGTTCGCCATACGTTCACCCCACCATTCCCATCAAGTATACAACGGTAAAAATGAACACCCAGACAACATCGATGAAGTGCCAATAAAGGCTCGCGACGTAAAACTTCGGGGCGTTGTATAAATTCAACCCACGCTTAGCGTTGCGAATCATGAGCGTCAAAATCCAAAGCAACCCGAACGCGACGTGGCTTCCGTGCGTGCCAACGAGCGTGTAGAACGCTGAAGCGAAAGCGCTGGTCGTAAACTTATGGCCTTCATGCACATATTCATTGAACTCGTAAATTTCCAAGCCCAAAAAGCCGGCGCCAAGCAAAACGGTAATGCCAAACCAGAGCTGCATCTTTTTAAAGTCAAAGTTTTTCATATGATAAATGGCATACACGCTCGTCAAGCTGCTGGTTAGCAGCAGCATCGTCGCCATGAACACGACCGGCATTTGGAACAGTTCTTCCGCCGAAGGGCCGCCGTTCGTTTTATCTTTGAGCGCCAAATAGGTGGCGAAGAGAGAGGCGAACAGCACCGTCTCTCCGCCTAAAAAGAGCCAGAAGCCAAGAAACTTATTTTTCCCCTCAAGGGTGGCGCGTTCCGGCGCGGCCGGAAACGTCTCGGCCGTCAATTTTTCCTCTGCATGCATCAGGCGTTCGCCCCCTTCTTCTCAAGTTCAAGCACTTCTTCTTTATGGATGTGGAAGCCGTGATCATCGATCACCGAGCGCAAGAACATCGAACCGAGCGTAATGAGCAGGCCAAGAATGCCGACCGGCAAGCCCCATCCAGCATCGTTATGATACGTAAAGCCGAAGGCGGCGACAAACAGACCGAACGCAATGACAAACGGCAGGAACGACGAATTCGGCATATGGATGTCGCCAAGCGGTTCGGCTGGCGTCAATTCGTTTTTGCCTTCCATTTTTTCGAGCCAGAAAGCGTCCAGCCCGCGGACGAGCGGCAGTTGGGCAAAATTGTACACCGGCGGCGGCGAAGCGATCGCCCATTCGAGCGTGCGGCCGTCGCCCCACGCATCGCCCGCCACTTTTTCTCCTTTTGCGGTTGTAATCACGATGTTAATGAGCAAAATGACCGTGGCGGCCGCCATAAAGAACGCGCCGATCGTACTGATCAAGTTGCCAGTCTCCCATCCTTGATGCGGCAAATACGTAAACACGCGCCGCGGCATCCCTGTCAAACCAAGGAAGTGCTGAATAAAGAACGTTAAATGGAACCCGATAAAGAACAGCCAGAACGTAATTTTGCCGAGCGTTTCATTCAGCATGCGGCCAAACATTTTCGGCCACCAATAATGCGTGCCCGCGAGCAAAGCGAACACAACCCCGCCGACGATGACGTAATGGAAGTGCGCAACGACGAAATAGCTGTCATGGTATTGATAGTCCGCCGCCGCCGACGCCAACATGACCCCGGTCACCCCGCCCATGACGAACGACGGGATGAAGGCGACGGCATAATGCATCGGCGTTGTGAATTTGATGCTTCCGCCCCACATCGTAAACAGCCAGTTGAAAATTTTGACTCCTGTCGGAACGGCGATCGTCATCGTCGCGACGGCAAAGATGGCGTTCGCAATCGGCCCCATCCCGACCGTGAACATATGGTGCGCCCATACCATGAACCCTAAGAAAGCAATAAGCACCGTCGCAAACACCATTGACGAATAACCGAATAGGCGTTTGCGCGAGAACGTCGCGAAAATTTCCGAGAAAATGCCGAACGCCGGCAAGACAAGGATGTATACTTCCGGATGGCCGAACACCCAGAACAAGTGCTCCCAGATGATCGTATTGCCGCCGGCAGCGGGGTTAAAGAAGTTGCCGCCAAACAATCGATCCATCATCATGAAAATCAAGCCGACCGTAAGCGGCGGAAACGCAAACAAGATGAGCGCCGACGTCACAAACGTCGCCCATGTGAACATCGGCATGCGCATAAACGTCATGCCCGGAGCGCGCATGTTGATGATCGTCACAAGAAAGTTAATGGCACCCATGATCGTTCCGAAGCCGGAAATTTGCAGCCCGAGCGTATAAAAGTCGATGCCATGATGCGCTTTTGAGTCAAGCGACAGCGACGCATACGACGTCCAACCAGCGTCCGGTGCGCCGCCTAAAAACCATGAACAGTTCAAAAACAAACCACCGAAGAAAAACATCCAGAATCCAAGAGCGTTCAAAAACGGGAACGCGACGTCGCGCGCGCCGATCTGCAGCGGCACGACTGCGTTCATAAAGGCGAAAACAAGCGGCATCGCAGCCAAGAAAATCATCGTCGTCCCATGCATCGTCAACACTTCGTTATACAACCCGCCGACAAGGAAATCGTTGTTCGGCTTGGCGAGCTGAATGCGGATGAACAACGCCTCGAGACCGCCGAGCAGGAAGAAAAACCCGCCGGCAATCAAGTACAGATGGGCGATTTTTTTATGGTCGACCGTTGTCAAATAATCCCACAAAACGGCGCCAACACCCTTTTTGCGCGCGATTGTACTCACGGTGAAACCTCCTTCTCATGCTTTATTCCACTTTTAAGCTCATCAAATATTTCGTCAATGCATCAATTTGCTCTTCCGTCAAGTGGCCATATGTACCCGCCATTTTATTTCCAGGCTTCACGCTGTTCGGGTCTCTCAGCCATTTTTTCAGATTTTCTTCATTATGCTCCAAAATACCGGCGATTCGTTCGCGATCGCCAAAGTTCGCCAAGTTCGGCGCCGTGCGCGCTTGCACCGGACGCTTGTCCACAGGCGTCACCGCATGGCAGCCAATACAGCTTTTATTGAAAATCGCTTCCCCTTCTTTGGCGACCGGATCGGTGACAACCGGTTTTTTCGCATTTTGCATCTTTTTCACCCAGGCGTCAAATTGGTCGCGCGGCAACGGCCGAACTTTAAAATCCATCAGCGCATGGGACGGACCGCAAAGCTCCGCACATTTGCCGTAAAAGACGCCGCCGGCTTTATCGGTCGCCTTTTGGTCAAAAACAAGCCAAAATTGGTTTTTGTTGTCGGTGTTCGTATCCATTTTGCCGCCGACCGCCGGAATCCAGAACGAATGTTTGACATCCGACGCAATCAAGTTGAAATACACTTTTTCATTCGTCGGCACGACCAAATCTTGGCTCGTGATAATGCCGTAATCCGGATATTCAAACTCCCACCAGTATTGGTTGGCGCGAACATTGACGACAACTGTATCCTTATCTCGTTTTTTGTCGTTCATCGCCTTGACATCGGCCAGTTTAAACGTGGTTGATACCGTCGGCACGGCCAAAATGAGCAAGAGGATGATCGGAATGACAGTCCAGATAATTTCCAGTTTATGGTTCCCTTCCACTTGCTTCGGGATTTTATTTTCTTCCCCCTTGCGCCGCCGGAAGCGGATGACAACGTAAACGAAGATGATCGCCACGACGACAATGACGAGCACCATGATCGATGTGCTCAACAGCATGAGCGAATACTGCATGTCCGCTACTTCACCGGCGGGCTGGAGCGTCGATAAAAACGGTTTGCCGCAACCGGCGAGCAACAGCGCCATCATCCCGAACAGGGAAAATAAGCGCCAGTTACAGAGCCCCTTGTTCATAGCCTAATCAAACCCCTCTTTCTTTGATGGATAAATGTATATAAATTCTTTCACTAAAGAAAGAATTTTATCTTAATTCACCAAAGCGTCGCGATGACCATCGCCACGAACAAAATCGTCAAGTAATTGAGCGAATAGACGAACATCCACTTCGCCCATTTGATGTCATCTTTCATTTTCAAACCTGCCAATCCCAGCAGCAGCCAGCCGACATTGAGCAGCGTGGCCACGATTAAAAATGGAACGCCAAGCGAGAACAAGTAAAACGGCAACGGCAGCAAACATGCCACCCAAACGATGATTTGCCGCTTCGTCATGGCGAATCCATGGACGACCGGCAACATCGGGATGCCGGCTGCACGATATTCTTCGCATCGCTTCATCGCCAACGCCAAAAAGTGCGGCGGCTGCCATAAAAACATGATCAAAAACAAGATGAGCGGAACAATATGAAACTCCGGATCGACCGCCGTCCAGCCGATAACCGGCGGCACCGCGCCGGAAATGCTGCCGACAACGGTGTTGATCGTGTAATGGCGCTTCGTCCAAAGGGTGTATAAAAAGACGTACGTCGCCATACCGATCAATCCAACGACGGCAGCCGTAACCGTTGTCATAAGCAGGCCCATCTCGCCGATTGCGACAAGACCAATCCCAAGCCAAAGCACCCGCCGCGGATCCATCGTCCCGGTGACGGTCGGGCGTGCTTTCGTCCGCTCCATATATTGATCAATGTCGCGGTCAATGTAGTTGTTGATGGCGCATGAACCCGCAATGACAAGCGCTGCTCCAAACAGTGTGAAAAAGACAAGATGCAGGTTCTCCAAAAAGTGTTCCCCAGTAAAATAAAACGCCAGCCACATTCCGGCGAACGTCGTAATCAAATTGGAATTGACGATTCCGATTTTCACAACAGACGACAACTCTCTCCAAACTGCCTTGACGCTCACATGCGAGCGATGCCCGGCATCGGCCGCATCCTGGTGCACCGCTTTCAATTCGGCCATGTCTCCTGTTCCTCCTCGCTGCGCCGCTCCTTGCCCGGCCGGCGCCGTGATGTTGCCTGAAATTCTTTCCAACGCCAAATAGCAAAAACGGGCTGTTTCCTCTTTATATTAAATCACATTTTTTCCTCATCATGTGAACTTTTTTTGAATAATTTGTGTCAAATTTTTGAATCCGTATGCCCCAAACGGTTCATTCGCTTGTCCCATTAATATTTCTAGCAAACTTAATCGACTTATTCAATATGCAAACGTCATTTTGTGTTTCCCGGCGCCATCGTGTAAAATAGACTTGGCTTAGCGACACGGTTGGCTGCAATAAAATCCATCACTTTACTAATATGGACAAAATCACAATTTCTCAATACAAGAAGGTGAAGATTTTGCAACGTTCACTGAAATGGTTTGCCTCGGCAACCACGTTGGCAATGTTGTTTGTTTTAATTGGCGGAGCGCTTGTGACCAAAACCGGCTCCGGCATGGGGTGCGGCCGATCATGGCCGCTGTGCAACGGCCAATGGGTGCCGGATCACATTACGCCTGAGCTCATCATCGAGCTGAGCCATCGACTCGTTTCCGGCCTTGCCGGCATCATGGTGCTCATCCTTTCCATCTGGGCATGGAGAGCCATTGGCCATGTGCAGGAGACGAAGTTTTTAGCGGTCATATCGTTTGTCTTTCTCGTCTTGCAAGGGCTGATCGGCGCCGCCGCGGTCGTGTGGGGGCAGTCCGATTTCGTCCTCGCCTTGCATTTCGGCATTTCGCTCATTTCGTTTGCCGCTGTGCTGCTATTGACGCTATTGATTTTTGAAATCGACAAAACGTTTTCCGCCGCTTCGCTTTCGCTTGACGGCAAAATGCGGTTTCATATTTACGGCATCACCATATACTCATACATCGTCGTCTACACCGGAGCGCTCGTGCGCCATACGAACGCCAGCCTCGCTTGTCCGAGCTGGCCGCTTTGCGCGAAAACGCGCCTCCTCCCGGTTCAGTTTCATGAATGGGTGCAGATGGGCCATCGATTGGCCGCTGCTGTCATCATCATTTGGATCGCCGCCGCCGCGATACATGCCGTCCGCCATTACCGCAGGCAGCCGGTCATCTACTACGGATGGCTCATCGCCCTTTTGCTCGTGCTCGCGCAAATGACGACTGGAGCGCTTGTCGTTTTTACGCAGCTGAATTTATACATTGCCTTGGCGCATGCCTTTTTCATTTCCTGCCTGTTCGGTGTGCTCAGCTATTTATTGCTTTTGGCGCTCCGCACCCGCCGCGCGCCGGTAAAAGCCGCCGACCATTCAGCTGGGGAAGCGGCGCCGGCGACGTTGAAATGACGTTCGTCGGTCAGCAAACCAAAAGGGGCTGACCCAAAAGGTTGTCTGTCTTCAAGATAGGCACAACCTATCGTGCAGCAGAAGCAGTCAGCACGTATATAGAGCAACGAAAGAGGGTATCCCGATCCTTTTGGGACACCCTCTTTTTGCGCGCGATGGACAGTTTCATTTGGACAGCTCAATTAGCAAATCCCCCGCTTGAATGGCATCGCCGCTTTTGACGTAAATATCTTTGACAATGCCGGCAAACGGCGCCTGCACCGTCGTTTCCATCTTCATCGCTTCCGTAACCATCAAATGGTCGCCTTTGTCAACTTTTTCCCCTTTCTCCACGAGCACTTTCACAACCGTGCCCGGCATCGTGGCGGCAATGTGGTTCGGATTCGTCCGATCGGCCTTGATGCGCTCAGCGACAGCGGCTTTGATGCTTTCATCGCGGATGATGACTTCGCGCGGCTGGCCGTTCAGCTCGAAGTAAACGACGCGCGTGCCGTCCGCCTGCGGCTGGCCGATGGAGACGAGTTTGACGATGAGCGTTTTCCCGCGCTCAATCTCCACTTCGATCTCTTCGCCGAGGCGCATGCCGTACAGGAACGTCGGTGTATCGAGCACTGAAATATCGCCGTATTTTTCGACCGTTTCGGCATATTCCAAAAACACTTTCGGATAAAGCGCATAGGCAATGGCGTCAAAGTCGGTCACTTCGCGGCCGAGCTTGTCATACAGCTCCCGCTTGATTTGCTCGAAATCAACCGGCTCAAGCAGCTCGCCCGGACGAACGGTGATCGGTTCGCGCCCTTTCAAAATAATGCGCTGCAACTCTTTCGGGAACCCGCCATGCGGCTGGCCTAAATAGCCTTCGAAAAACTCCACGACCGAGTCTGGGAAATTGAGCGTTTCGCCGCGTTCAAAAATGTCTTGCTCCGTCAAATTGTTTTGCACCATGTAAAGCGCCATGTCGCCGACAACTTTCGATGATGGCGTCACTTTGACGATGTCGCCGAACAAGTCGTTGACGCGGCGATACATTTCTTTCACTTCATCCCACCGATCGCCGAGGCCGACCGCTTTTGCCTGCTGCTGCAGGTTGCTGTACTGGCCGCCTGGCATCTCATGCATGTATACTTCCGTATGCGGCGCGTTCATGCCGCTTTCAAACTCCTGATAAAATTTGCGCACGTCTTCCCAATAGCGGGCCAACTGCTCAAGGCCGTAAATATCAACCTCCGGCGCCCGCTCCGTTCCTTCAAGGGCATAGTAGAGCGTATTGGCGCTCGGCTGCGACGTCAAGCCGGCCATCGAGCTGACGGCGACATCGACGATATCGACGCCGGCTTCGATCGCTTTGGCGTACGTGTAAATGCCGTTGCCGCTCGTATCGTGCGTATGCAAATGGATCGGAATGTCGACCGTTTCCTTGAGCGCGGAAATGAGCACGTACGCCGCCTGCGGCTTCAACAGGCCGGCCATATCCTTAATGCCTAAAATGTGCGCACCGGCTTGCTCGAGCTCTTTCGCCAAGGCTTTGTAATAATCCAAATTGTACTTCGGCCGGTTCGGGTCCAAAATATCGCCTGTATAGCAAATAGCCGCCTCGGCGATTTTGCCGCTTTGCCGGACGGCATCGATCGCCACCGTCATCCCTTTCACCCAGTTTAGGCTGTCGAAAATGCGGAACACATCAATGCCGGCTTGCGCCGATTTTTCAACGAACTCGCGGATGACGTTGTCGGGATAGTTTTTATACCCCACGGCGTTGGCCGAGCGAAGAAGCATCTGGAACAGCACGTTCGGGATGCGCTCGCGCAGCTTGAGCAGCCGGTCCCACGGATCTTCTTTCAAAAAGCGGTACGCCACATCAAACGTCGCCCCGCCCCACATCTCAAGCGAGAATAAGTTGGGCAGCAAACGCGCCGTCGGCTCAGCGATCCGCAACAAGTCGATCGTGCGGACGCGGGTCGCCAACAACGACTGATGAGCGTCACGGAACGTCGTATCGGTCAAGAGCACGCGCGGCTGCTCTTGGATCCAGCGAACAAGCCCTTCAGGTCCGCGTTCATCCAAAATTTGCTTCGTTCCCGCTGGGATCGGTTCCGTTTGGCTCACCTTCGGCACGCGCGGTTTGTCAAACACCGGCTTTTTCTTTTTGCCGATGCCAGGGAAGCCGTTGACCATCACGGTGCCGATGTACGTAAGCATTTTCGTCCCGCGGTCTTTTCGGCGCGGGAATACAAACAATTCCGGCGTCGTATCGATAAATGACGTATCGTATTCCCCCGACAAAAATTTCGGATGCTGCACGACGTTTTCCAAAAACGGAATGTTCGTTTTAATGCCGCGGATGCGGAATTCGCGCAAGTTGCGCAACATTTTTCTTGCCGCCTGCTCAAACGTCAACGCCCATGTCGACACTTTCACGAGCAGCGAATCGTAATACGGCGTAATGACCGCCCCTTGGAAGCCATTGCCGGCGTCCAAGCGCACGCCAAAACCGCCGCCGGAACGGTACGCCATAATTTTTCCCGTATCCGGCATAAAGTTGTTGAGCGGGTCTTCCGTCGTCACCCGCGACTGAATGGCGTAGCCGTTGATGCGGATGTCCTCCTGCTTGGGAATGCCGACTTCCGGGCTGTGGAGCGAAAATCCGTCGGCGATTAAAATTTGCGACTGGACGATGTCAATCCCGGTGATCATTTCGGTGATCGTATGCTCAACTTGAATGCGCGGATTGACTTCGATGAAATAAAACTCATCTCCGGAGACGAGAAACTCAACCGTGCCAGCGTTGACGTAGCCGACGCTTCTCATGAGCCGGACCGCCGCCTCGCAAATGCGCTCGCGCAGCTCGTCCGACAACGAGACGCTCGGCGCGACTTCCACGACTTTTTGATGGCGGCGCTGCACCGAGCAGTCGCGTTCATAAAGGTGAACGATGTTTCCTTCGTGGTCGCCCAAAATTTGCACTTCAATATGCTTCGGCTTTTCAATCAGCTTTTCGACATAAACGTCATCGCTGCCAAACGCCGCTTTCGCTTCCGACTTAGCCCGCTCAAACGCTTCTTTCACTTCAGACTTGGAACGGACGATGCGCATGCCCCGGCCGCCGCCGCCCAGCGCCGCCTTGATGATGATCGGATATCCGTGCGTCTCGGCAAAGCGGACGACATCCTCAAGGCCGCCGACCGGTCCGTCGCTGCCCGGGATGACCGGAATGCCCGCCTTCATGGCCGCATGCCGCGCTTTCACTTTATCGCCGAACATATCCAAATGTTCTTCATTCGGGCCGATGAAAATAATCCCCTCTTCGCGGCACCGTCTGGCAAATTGAATGTTTTCCGACAAAAACCCATATCCCGGGTGGATGGCATCAACATCGTGGGCTTTGGCGATCTCAATGATGCCTTCGATGTCCAAGTACGCTTCGATCGGTTTTTTCCCTTCCCCGACTAAATACGCCTCATCCGCTTTGTAGCGGTGGTACGATCCGGCGTCTTCCTTCGAATAAATCGCCACGGTGCGGATATCAAGCTCCGTGCAGGCGCGGAAAACGCGAATGGCGATCTCTCCGCGGTTGGCTACCAGCACTTTGCGAATTCGTCTTGTCCTCATTCTGTCCCTCCTCCTTTACTTAATAAAAGTATAAAAGTTTTGCCGATTTGTAAATACACTTTCTAAAAAGTCAGACCTCTTTTCTGTTTGCTGACCATCGTTTTTTCCGCTTTTTTATACCGTTGTTCGTACTTTGCAAACATAGAAATGTTCACAAGCAGACCGAGCGAAGCCATGGTCAGGACAAGCGACGTTCCCCCATAGCTGACGAGCGGCAGCGGCACCCCTGTAATCGGAATAAGGCCAACGATCCCACCAACGTTAATGAACGTTTGAAAGCCGATCATGACGGAGATGCCGATCGCAAGCAGACTCCCAAACGCATCGTGGGAGCGGCGGGCAATCCAAAGCCCGCGCAGCACGATAAACGCCAATAACCCAAGCGTGAACGCTACACCAAATAAGCCGAGCTCTTCGGCGATGACCGCCATAATAAAATCGGTGTGCGACTCTGGCAGGTAGCCGTATTTTTGAATGCCTTTGCCAAGCCCCACTCCTTTCAGCCCGCCAAGCCCGATCGCCAAATACGAATTCACGAGCTGGTAGCCATCGCCGTTTGCGTATTGAAATGGATCCAAAAAGCTGTAAAGACGCGATACCCGTTCAGGAGAAAAAATTTTTTTGCCGGCAACCGGGAGCCAAAACGGTGACAGCACCGTCCCGATCAATGTAAAAAAAAGCAGCTGCTTTAGAAGCAACACGAGGCGCAAACCGGACGAAACAATGATGCACATCGCGATGGCAAACACGATCGCCGCCGTTCCGAAGTCAGGCTGTATGGCAATCAGGAAACAAATCACCAATGTATAATAAATGGGGAACAAATTGCTTTTCGCCGGCTCGGCCAGCCGCTTCCGCTTGTTGGCAAACGCTGCGGCCAAGTATAAAATCAGACCGAGCTTCGCGAGCTCCGCCGGTTGGATCGAAAGCGCCCCGACGCGAAACCAGCTTGTTGCGTTGTTGGCCGTATGGCCGAGAAAAGCGACGGCGATCAGCATCAATGGAGAAGCAAAAAAGACGAGTTTCACCCATCGCTCCGCCCGCCACACTTTATACGGAATCGCCATCATGATGGCGAACGCGATGAATCCGGCAATCAGCCACAGTTTTTGCCGCTCGTAAAAATAGTCGCTTGGCACTTCAAAGCGGATGACAGCGGTGACCATGCTTGAGCTGTACACCATAATCAATCCGAACAACGACAGCATGATGACCGCGGTGATCAGCGGATAATCATAGCACTTCAATACTTTTTTCCATAATTGTCGTTCCATCGTTCCTCTTCCCTGTGAACATGTATGTACTTAAAATCATTCGCAGCGGCGCGCTGTTTTCCTGCCGAAAAACAGAAAAACTCAAACGACGGGAAACCAATCGTTTGAGTTGTTTTATATATCCTTTATCGCACGCGCTTTTTGGCCACGGCCTCGTGCAACGTGGAAAGTTCGCGCTCAAGCCGGTCAAGGAGCGCCTTTCCGTCTTTCGCCTCCACAAGCCCGAGGCGCACCGCAAAATCAATTTCCCGTGACAACCCGAACATTTGCGTGTCAAGCACTTCTTCATACACCGGACATTGCGGCATCGTCAAATGGTCCATTTGCACGCGGATGAGTTGGATGATTTTCTCTGCATCCGCTTGTAAAAGCGCGTACGCCTTCTCCCGATAGCTCATCGATTCGTCCGTCACATCGATCCCTCCGTTCTCTCCCCTATCCTTCTTTACATCTTAACGTGAAACAAGCCATTTTGCAAGTTGAAACCGTTGACAGCAACCGGGCCTGGAACATGACAAGCTCTTTCATTATTATTATACTAAAAACGGTGGGAACATGCAGAGGAGAGGTGTTTCATGAACGATATTATTGTGCTGACAGGAAAGGTGAAGTTTACGATCACGCTTGACCCCGGCGTCTGGATTTTCGACGACCGGAAAGTGGACATGGATGCGTATTTTTCGGAGCCGGCTCCACAGCCGACGGAAGCGGAGCAAGAGGACGAGGAAATCAAAAAGCTGTCGGCATTTTGGGACCGGGAAATTCAAGAGGGCGCGGTTTTTCCGCCGACGTTGAAAACGGAGCGGCGCTTTTTGAAGGAGAAAATCATCACCGGCTCGTTCGGCATGCCGTTCGCCCCATTTTTGCGAAACGCTGAGCCGCATGAAGACGCGTCTGAACTTGTCATTGAGACGGAACATGGAGAAACCGTGATCCCTCTGGAAAAGGCGTACGACCTGATTTTCGCTTTTTCCCAAAACGGAAAACCGTTGCGCGACGACGGTCCGGTGCACATTTATTTTGGCGACGGCTCCAACCGCGAGGCGCCGATTACTCATGTGCGTCGGCTCGTCGTCCGATGACCGGGCGCCCCATGAAGGGGCGGCCCGGTGTTTGAGCTTTTGACGCCTTCAACCGCCTTAAGCGCTTTGACCCCAGATGTTTTCCACAGCGCCCCAGGCGGCGGGCGCCTTTCGAAACGTTCGCGGCGTCGGGCCGCGCGCCTGGCACCCGTTCTTTAACGGCGGATGCTCTGAGGAACGCCTAGCTACAGCAAATCAGCGGCAAGCTGTGCGAGCGCCGAACGCTCCCCTTTGACGAGCCGGATATGGCCGGCGATTTTTTGGTCTTTAAACTTTTCGACGACGTACGTCAACCCGTTGTTATATTCATCCAAATACGGATGGTCGATCTGTTCCGGATCGCCCATTAAAATGATTTTACTTTTCTCCCCAACGCGTGTCAAAATCGTCTTCACTTCATGCTTCGTTAAATTTTGCGCCTCATCAATGATGATAAACTGCTCCGGCAGGCTCCGGCCGCGGATGTACGTGAGCGCCTCCACTTCAATCGAGCTCATGCCGGCTAAAATCGCATCGAGCTCCCCCGGTTTTTTCGTGTTGAACAAGTATTCCAAGTTGTCAAAAATCGGCTGCATCCACGGGCGCAGCTTTTCTTCCTTTTCCCCCGGCAGAAAGCCGAGATCTTTCCCCATCGGCACAATCGGCCGAGCGACGAGCAATTTTTTGTATGTGCGCAAATCTTCCGTTTGCATCAACCCCGCGGCAAGGGCAAGCAACGTCTTGCCCGTTCCGGCTTTGCCGATTAGCGTCACAAGCGGAATGTCGTCGCGCATGAGAAGCTCAAACGCCATCGTCTGCTGCACGTTGCGCGGGCGAATGCCCCATATATGTTCGTGATGGAAGATGAGCTTTTTCACTTTTTTGCCGTTTTGGTCGACAATGCCAATCGCTGACGCCGAGCTGCCAAACGCGTCTTTCATAATGATGAACTGGTTCGGATAAAACGGGTGGTCGGCGATATCAGCGAGCACGAGCTCCCCTTTGTCGTAAAACCGCTGCAGGTGGTCCTTTCCTATGTACAGCTCCAAAAATCCGCTGTAAATATGGTCGACATCAACGACGCGGTCGCTTAAAAAGTCTTCTGCCTGCAGCCCGATGGCATCCGCTTTGACGCGCACGAGCGCATCCTTGCTCACCAAAATGACAGAGCGTCCATCTTCCTTCGCCTGCTCTTCAAGCGATAAATTTTTCGCCACCGCCAGAATGCGGTTGTCATTTGTTTTTTCGACAAAAATTTCTTGCAGTTGATGAAACGAACGATGGTTCAACTCAATGCGAAGCGCCCCTCCGTTTTCAAGCGGAATTTTTTCATGCAGCTTGCCGTTTTCGCGCAGACGGTCGATGAGCTTTGACACTTGGCGGGCATTTCTACCAATTTCATCCATATACCGCTTTTTCGAATCCACTTCCTCAAGCACGACCGCTGGAATGACGACCTCATTATCCTCAAACGCGAAAATCGAATACGGATCTTGCAACAGCACGTTCGTATCGAGCACGTAAATTTTTTTTCCCAAATTCCGCTTCCCCCCATGTGAGTTTTTCACGTTTTTCCGTTGGATGGGAATGGCTGTAATACAACATATGAAAACATGTATAAAGATAGAAGGACATTTGCAAACTAAAGAAAAAAAGTCGAGGTGGCCCATTATGAAGAGAAACTGCTGGCTCGCCGTTTTCTTCCTTCCCCTTTTGATTTTCAGCGGCTGCACGTTTGGAAACGATCATGAAGCGAACGAGCCCAATCGTTCACTCGTGCGTGTCAAAAATACGGTCGATGAACGCGTCGAGAATAAATCCGGGCAAGAGATCGCCCGCCGGCTTGCAGAAATCGCCGACCGTGTTCCAAACGTTCACAATGCCGCCGCGATCGTCGTCGGCAAATATGCCATCGTCGGCATTGACGTCGGCGCCAATATGGATGCCTCGCGCGTCGGCACCATCAAATATTCCGTCGCCGAAGCATTGCAAAAAGATCCGTACGGCGCGAACGCTATTATTGTCGCTGACCCAGATCTTTACACCCGCGTGCGCAACATCGGCCGGCAAATCGATGAGGGGAGGCCGGTGCAAGCGTTCATGAACGAAATCGCCGACATCGTCGGACGAGTGATGCCGGAAGTGCCGAGCGACTTGTTTGAAACGACGCCGAAGCCGACCGAAGAAAATGACGGACAGCTGAACGAACGGGAGGAGCGGCAACTGAACGAACAGCAAAACAAGCAATCGAATGAACATTTAAATCGATAAACGGTTTCTGTGTGGGTTATAATGGAACAGAAAGCGCGGCTCATTTCCGAGGAAAGCGGGAGTGAAATGCATTTGAATCAACAAACGATGGCGGGAAATGTGGTATAATGGGAACGAAAGAACACTCTACCATTTCGCGTTTGGATGTATTGAGGTGAACAATGAGAGTCAAATGCGTGCTTTGCGACCAAATCGATACGATCGACGATGAATCGCCGCTCGCCAAGCGGCTGCGCAACCGCCCGATCCACACGTACATGTGCCGCGAATGCCACGACCGCATCGCCGAAAAAACGAAACAGCGGCTGGCAACAGGAAAGTTCCGCTTCTATCGCGGCCGCCGCGCAGGCGATGATTGGTGATCCCGCAAAAAAAAAACGGTGCGGAAGAGCGATCGCTTTTCCGCGCCTTTTTGGTTGTCATCATCCATACTTTTCCGGTTCGGCTTCGATCTGCCGCCACATCGCCTCAGCCAGCTCAAGCGGGAAACACGCCGCCTTTGTTTCCCCGCCGCGCACATATTCGACGATGTATTGCCCATTCGTTTCATCTTTGACGGCGTCTACGGCCGTCACACCAAAGTCGTTTTCCAAGATGGCGCGGAAAAACGAGGCCGTATCGCGCGCCGCCGCATCGTGCGGACGGGCTTTGGCGACGATGTGGATCGTCAGCCAGTTATAAAGGGCATCCTGCACGGATTTCATGACTTTTCTCCCTCTTTCGCCTGCTTCAGGCGCACTTTATAAATGATTAATACGAGGGCGGCGACGGCCAATCCTTCTGCCACCGGCAAAAAGACGGCAAAAAAGGTCAAAACCGTGCAGCCAAGCGCCAGCAAGACGTAAATGATGACGTTTTTCAACAGCGGCAGGCGGCGGGCAAAACCGAGTCGATACACAAGCGCGGCAAGCAACAACACTGTCACATACAATAGCCACATACCTCGCTCGGGATGATCGTGCACCTTATAAAGCGAGGCGAAAAACGTGAGCCGTTCGAGCACATTCACATCATTCCCCTCCCGTTCATCCTAATAGCGCCCTTCTCCAAGGCGTTTTCGATTGTTCGCAAACTAAAGACGCGCGCATGGCGCTTCCGGCTATTTCGCCTGCTCAACCGCTTTCTTTTTCTTCTCCGCCTTTTCACGCTCGCTTTTATTCAAGATTTTTTTGCGCAACCGGATCGAGGCTGGCGTCACTTCACAATATTCATCATCATTCAAATACTCGAGCGCTTCTTCAAGCGTCAACAGACGCGGCTTTTTCATCGTCACCGTCTGTTCTTTCGTCGATGAACGCATGTTGGTGACATGTTTTTCGCGGCAAATGTTGACGACCAGGTCGTTTTCGCGGTTATGCTCGCCGACGATCATCCCTTCGTACACTTCAGTGCCCGGCTCAACAAAAATGGCGCCGCGATCCTCAAGTTGCATGATGCTGTAAGCCGTCGCCTTTCCGGTTTCCATCGAGACGAGCACCCCTTGGCGGCGGCCGCCGATGGCGCCAGGCTGCACGGGGGCATAATGGTCAAACGAATGGTTTAAAATTCCATATCCGCGCGTCAACGACATAAATTCACTCCGATAGCCGATCAAGCCACGCGACGGCACAAGGAAGACGAGACGCACCTGCCCGTTGTCGCCGTGCACCATATCGACGAGCTCGCCCTTGCGGCTGCCGAGCGACTCCATGATCGCTCCCGTATATTCCTCCGGGATGTCAATGACGACCCGCTCGATCGGCTCGCACGTGACACCGTCAATCTCTTTTAGAATGACTTCCGGCTTCGATACTTGCAGTTCGTATCCTTCGCGGCGCATGCTTTCAATCAAAATCGCCAAATGAAGCTCCCCGCGGCCGGAGACAATCCACGCATCCGGCGACTCGGTCGGCTCAACGCGCAGACTGACATCCGTCTCCAGCTGGGTGCGAAGCCGCTCCTCCAGCTTTCTCGCCGTCACGTATTTGCCTTCGCGCCCCGCAAACGGGCTGTTGTTGACGAGAAACGTCATTTTCAACGTCGGCTCATCGATGCGAAGCGGCGGCAGCGGCTCTTGATGATCGGGCGGGCAAACCGTTTCACCGACATTGATGTCCTCCATCCCGGCGACCGCGACGATGTCGCCAGCGTGCGCTTCTTCAATCTCAATCCGCTTCAACCCAATAAAACCAAACAGCTTCGTGACACGAAACATCTTGACGGCACCGTCGCGCTTTAAGAGAGCGACTTGCTGGCCTGTTTTCATCGTGCCGCGGAAAATGCGGCCGATGCCGATGCGTCCGACATATTCATTATAGTCGAGCAGCGCCACTTGAAACTGCAACGGTTCGCTGCGGTTGTCCGCCGGCGCCGGAATATGCTCGATGATCGTCTCAAACAAGGCGGTCATGTCACCGTCCTGGCGATCCGGATCGAGGCTTGCCGTCCCGCGCAGCGCTGATGTGTACACGACTGGAAACTCGAGCTGCTCCTCAGAAGCACCAAGTTCGATAAACAGGTCGAGCACCTCATCAACGACTTCCGCCGGCCGAGCAAATTCGCGGTCGATTTTGTTGACGACGACGATCGGCACAAGCTGCTGCTCAAGCGCCTTTTTCAGCACAAACCGCGTCTGCGGCATGCAGCCTTCATACGCATCGACGACAAGCAAGACGCCGTCGACAAGGCGCATGATCCGCTCCACTTCCCCTCCGAAATCAGCGTGTCCCGGCGTATCCAAAATGTTGATGCGCGTTCCTTTATACAAGACAGCAGTGTTTTTTGCCAAAATCGTAATGCCGCGCTCCCGCTCCAAATCGTTGCGGTCAAGCGCCCGCTCCGCGACTTGTTCGTTTTCGCGGAACGTCCCTGACTGCCGAAGCAGCTGGTCAACGAGCGTCGTTTTCCCATGGTCGACGTGAGCGATGATCGCGATATTGCGAAGATCGATTCGTTTGTTCGTCAATGTCGGTCACTCCTGTTCGGCAAACTGCTTGTCTATTATATCACAACCGATAGAAAATCGGCATGTTTTCCGGTACACTAGAAAAAGACGCCCACTTTGCCAGAAAGGAGTCAACCCAATGAAACGGATCGAGCCTGTACCTCTGTTGCTCGCCATTCTTGCCGTCGCCGCCATCATGGCGATCGGCGTCTTCATCGCCGAGCAAAGTTTGATCGGCATCGCCGCTTCCACGCTCATCTTTATCGCCGCCATGGGCGCCGGGTTCGCCCATAAAAAACGGACGCGTTGAAAAACGGGACAAGCTGGATGCTTGTCCCGTTTTCGCGATTTCGCGCCCCATCAATCGTGAAGATAGCGCCGCAAAATTTCTTCGTGCACCCCAGGTTTCGCAGCAAGCACCGAATTGCGGCCAAGCAGATCCAGCGGCTTCCCGTCAAGGGTCGTCACCATTCCGCCCGCTTCTTCAATCAAAATCATCCCGCCGGCGAAATCCCACGGCGACAGGCGCGGCGAAATGTAGGCGTCCAAACGGCCGGCGGCAACATACGCGAGCTCAAGCGCCGCTGAACCATACGAGCGCGTGCCGCGCGCCTCTTTCGCCAGCCTCATGAGCGGGCGATGGTCGAGGCGCTTGTTTTCCATGAGCCATGTCCCGTTGATGGCAATGATCGACTCCGTCACTGGCGCGGGCTGCAGGAGGCCAAGCGGCTCCCCGTTCAAAAACACCCCTCGCCCTTTTTGCGCCGCATACAGTTCGTCAAACACGACGTCATACACGTAGCCGAGCTGTCCGATGCCATCTTCAAAAATGCCGATCGATACAGCAAAATGGCGCCGCTGATGAACGAAATTCATCGTGCCGTCGATCGGGTCAATCACCCAAACAACGCCGTCCAAGGCATCGATCCGGTCGCCAAATCCTTCTTCCCCCAACAGGCGGTGGCTAGGGAACTGGCGGCGGATGTGCTCGGCGAAAAATTGCTCAATGGCGCGGTCAACGTTCGTCACTAAGTCGTTCGGGTTCTCTTTCGCTTCCACCGTCAGCTGTTTTGCAAACGAGGCGCGGATGCGCTTTCCTGCTTCGTCGATCCATTGCCGGGCGTATCGGTCGATTTCTTCCCATTTTTCTGCCATATTGATTCCTCCTGCCTTCGGTTATGTATAGATCGCAACCGGAACGGGGGCGGACACCGCTCAAGAAAAAAACGAACCGGAAAGATGGTTCGCCTTGAATCAGAATCATACTTGAAGGCGCATCAGTTCTTGGCGCAACTTTTCAAGCCGCCGTTTGCACTCTTTTTTCTTTTCTTCATCGTTTTCCATCATGGCCTCGTACAGCGTCGCTAATTCGTAATCGAGTTCGAGCCGCAACACCGCCATGCGTTTGTCTCCATCTGGCCGCTTCAGCGAATTGGCGGTTTTTTTCATATTCGTCCGCACCCCTTTCTCGATCATCCGCTAAACTTCCGGCGCCCGTCACGAATGTGCTGCTTCATTTTGTTTTATATTATATTATGTGGAAAAAGGGGTGTATGCAACTAATTTGTGCGTTTACCTACCGCGCTTCCGTTGTGGCTCGAATGATACCACAGCGATAATCCAAGGGGAACTATGACCATCAATGATTTCTTGTGTTGACCAGTCGTAGGAAAATGGATAGGAATAACCCATTGTTCCACCTCCACCGTTAGTTTGCCCAACGGCGCCGAATTTGTTCCGCCTCTTCCATCATGCGGGCAAACAACTCAGCGACGGACGGAACGTCGTGAATGAGCCCGATCGCCTGCCCGGCCCAAGCGAATCCTTCGTCCACCTTTCCTTCGTAAATGAAGCGCCGGTTCGCTTCTCCGCTAATATATTCTTTTAAATCATCATACGTACCGCCTTGGCGCTCGATTTCCAATATTTTTTCCGCCCAGGCGTTGGCCAGCACCCGCCCTGGCGCCCCGAGCGACCGTTTAATGATGACCGTATCGTTTTCGGTGGCGTTGAGAATCATTTCTTTATATGCGGGATGAGCATGAACACATTCTTTCGTGGCGATAAACCGCGTTCCCATCTCAATCCCTTCCGCTCCAAGCGCCAATGCCGCCATCAACCCGCGTCCATCGGCGATGCCGCCCGAGGCGATGACCGGAATCGATACGGAGTCAACGACTTTCGGAATAAGGACGAACGTGCCAGTATCGTATTTGCCGAGATGCCCGCCCCCTTCCTGACCGACGACCATCACCGCATCAGCACCGAGCTCCTCTGCTTTCACTGCCTGGCGGACGGCGGCAACGAGCACGAGCTTTTTCACGTTCGTTCCTTTCAATTGTTCAAAAAACGGCGCCGGATTGCCGCCGGTGACCGAAACGACCGGCACCCCCTCATCAAGCGCTGCTTCAAGCATATGAGCAAACGGGCGGCCGTGCTGGCCAATGGCGAAATTGACGCCGAACGGCCGATCGGTTTTTTCCTTCACCTTGCGGATTTCCTCGCGCAGTTGCTCCGGTCCATCGAGCGACATCGCCGTAATTTGTCCGAGCCCACCGGCGTTCGAGACCGCTGCGGCCAAATCAGCGTACGCCAAGTAAGCGAGTCCCCCTTGAATGATCGGATATGTAATGCCGAGCAGCTCTGTCACCCTCGTTCTCCATTTCATTTCGATAACGCCCCCTTTTTGTTTTGTCTTTCTTTTATTTCTCTCTTGAACCGCTGTTTTCCTTTTTCAGCGTCCATTCATTTCTTCTTTGCAAACGGAAAAATCCATGCTATAATGCACTTGTTTTATCCTCGAGATAAAGAGGTGTGAAAAACCATTGTCGCAACTCGAGACACCATTGTTTACCGGTTTGTTGGAGCATATGAAAAAAAATCCGGTTCAATTTCACATTCCCGGCCATAAAAAAGGGGCCGGCATGGATCCGGAGTTTCGCGCTTTCATCGGAGACAACGCCTTGGCGATTGATTTAATCAACATCAGCCCGCTCGATGACTTGCACCATCCAAAAGGGATGATCAAACGGGCGCAGGAGCTCGCTGCCGAAGCGTTCGGCGCCGATTATACGTTTTTTTCCGTGCAAGGAACGAGCGGCGCCATCATGACGATGGTCATGTCGGTCGCCGGGCCGGGCGATAAAATCATCGTGCCGCGCAACGTCCATAAATCGGTCATGTCGGCCATTGTCTTTTCTGGAGCGACGCCGATTTTCATTCATCCCGAAATCGACAAGGAGCTTGGCATTTCCCATGGCATTACGCCGCAAGCAGTGGAAAAAGCGCTCCGCCAGCACCCGGACGCCAAAGGGGTGCTCGTCATCAACCCGACGTACTTTGGCATTGCCGGCGATTTGAAAAAAATCGTCGATATCGCCCACTCGTACAACGTTCCGGTGCTTGTCGACGAAGCGCACGGCGTGCACATTCATTTTCATGAGGACTTGCCGCTCTCAGCGATGCAAGCGGGCGCCGATATGGCGGCGACAAGCGTCCATAAGCTCGGCGGATCGCTGACGCAAAGCTCGATTTTGAATGTGCGCGAAGGACTCGTCTCCGCGAAACACGTGCAGGCGATTTTAAGCATGCTGACGACGACTTCAACGTCGTACTTGTTGCTCGCTTCGCTTGATGTCGCCCGCAAACAGTTGGCGACGAAAGGGCGTGAACTCATCGACAAAGCCATTCGACTCGCCGACTGGACGCGCCGGCAAATCAACGAGATTCCATATTTGTACTGCGTCGGCGAAGAGATTTTAGGCACGGAAGCAACGTACGACTACGATCCGACAAAGCTCATCATTTCGGTTAAAGAGCTCGGGCTGACCGGCCATGACGTCGAACGGTGGCTGCGCGAAACGTACAACATTGAAGTCGAGCTTTCCGATTTATACAACATTTTGTGCATCATCACCCCGGGCGATACCGAACGGGAGGCGAGCCTGCTCGTTGAAGCGCTCCGCCGCTTGTCGAAGCAGTTCAGCCATCAGGCAGAGAAAGGGATCAAGCCGAAAGTGCTCCTTCCGGACATCCCGGCGCTCGCCTTGACGCCGCGCGATGCGTTTTACGCCGAAACGGAAGTCGTGCCGTTTCACGAATCGGCCGGCCGAATCATCGCCGAATTTGTGATGGTGTATCCGCCTGGCATTCCAATTTTTATTCCAGGCGAAATCATCACGGAAGAAAACTTGAAGTATATTGAGACGAACTTGGCTGCCGGCCTCCCTGTCCAAGGGCCGGAAGACGACACGCTGCAGACGTTGCGTGTCATTAAGGAATATAAACCGATCCGCTGACCGCACAAGCCGGTTTGCCTGGCTTGTGCTTGTTTGCCAAAAATAAACGGCGCGCATGTGACTTGTCGACATGCGCGCCTCTATCCGTTCCTTTCCCCCATCGGTTTGACCGTTTTATTCTTTTTCTCCGCCCTCATTGTCATGCTCGCAGCAATCACATTTCCCATAAAGCGTTGTCACTTTTTCATCTTCGAAATACGCAATCGTCGCATCACACGTTTGACATACGATCGTGCCCATCCCCAAAACCCCTTTGTGATGATAAATTCGCTTGTTGATTTCATAATAATATATCACATTTCAATTGTCAATCCTAATTTGTATATCACATTTAATAAAAAAGAACTTTTTTGAAAACGCCCTTTTTCCATTTATTGTCCGCCAACATATGGTACAATAAGGATAAAGACGCAATGGAAATGGTGGGAGGGGAAGGAATGATGAACACCGATCTAAAGCTGCCTGCGGGGAAAACGATGACCATCGAGGACGTCAAACAGCTGCTCGAGCGCTACCAGATGGCGCTCAAAAAGACAGGGGAACAGCTTGGTTGGGCGTACGAACAGGCCGCCTTCCCGTATACGGTCCGCATACACGAATCCGTTCTCTACTTGCAAGGCGACGGCCGCTTGTACAAAGGGATGGCGATTTCCGTGCGAACAGCTGGAGAAGAGACATTCATTGACATCGCACTGCCGCCGGGGGCGACGCATGGGGATAAAGGGAAGGCCAATGAATTCAGCAAATGGCTGGCGAAAACGCTCGGCGGTGAACTGCACTTGTTCAGCGGCCGGACAATGGTGTTTGGCAGCGCGTAAACAGCGGGCATTCGACCGCTGTTTTTTATTGAACGGCCTGCCAAATGACATGCTGACCGGCAAAGTACACCGCCGCCGTCCCAATCGTCGTCAGCGCCGCCTTGCGCGTCGCCAAGCCGAGCTGGCGGGCCAGCAAAAACGCGATGTACATAAAGATGCACAGCATCAGCCCGCGGAAAAACAGGCGGTCTCTTCCTGACAGCCACTCGATCAATGAGAAACTGCTCCAAATCATCATCTGCATCAAAAATGCAACGTAAGCTTTCATTTCAACTCCATCTCCCGCTTGTTCTTTACCATAACGATATGAAGCGAGAGCGGAAAATAGTATGGGAAATTGGACAAGAAATGGACCAGGCCGCTCCTTTGGACAAAAGACTGTCGACCGGGCGCAGCAACAGGCGAACATACAGCTGTCGCCGCAGATTCATTTCTTTTCTGCCAATCATCTTGCTTCTGGATGATGTTCCCTGCTTATTGCACCGCAGGAAAAAGGTGCCCCGCTGTGTTTGGGGCACCTTCGTTTTCCGTTACTTCGCAATGATATGAATCGGCGTGCCAAGCGCCACTTCCGCCGCTTCCATGGCGATTTCGCCAAGCGTCGGGTGGGCATGAATCGTCAACGCGATATCTTCCGCCGTCATGCCGGCTTCAATGGCCAGCCCAAGCTCGGCGATCATATCCGAGGCGTTCGGGCCGATGATTTGCGCTCCAATCACAACGCCGTCTTCTTTGCGGACGACAAGCTTCAGGAAACCGTCCGTATCGTTGAGTGACAGAGCGCGGCCGTTGGCGGCAAACGGGAATTTCGCCGTAATGACGTCGATGCCTTCCTCTTTCGCCTGTTGTTCAAAGTAGCCGACCGAGGCGCATTCCGGATCGGAGAAGACCACAGCCGGAATGGCGATGTAATCCACTACCGACGGATGGCCGGCGATGGCTTCCGCCGCCACTTTCCCTTCATACGACGCTTTATGAGCAAGCGCCGGGCCTGGAACGATGTCGCCGATGGCGAAAATGTTCGGCACGCTTGTCCGGCATTGTTGGTCCACTTCAATCAAGCCGCGGTTCGTCATTTTGATGCCGATTTGTTCAAGACCAAGTTCATCTGTATTCGGTCGGCGGCCGACCGTCACCAACACATAGTCGGCGTCGATCGTTTTCGTTTCGCCGTTCGCCTCATACGTGACCGTCACGCCGTCTGCACGCTCTTCGGCTCCTTTTGCGAGCGCATTCGTCACAACTTCGACCCCTTTGTTCTTCAGACGGCGCTTAATGATGGACACCATTTGCTTTTCAAAGCCGGATAAAATCTCACCGGCCCCTTCAAGAATCGTCACTTTCGCACCAAAATTGGCGTAAGCCGTACCGAGTTCGATGCCGATGTAGCCGCCGCCGATGACAACGAGCGATTTCGGGATTTCCCCGAGGTTGAGCGCACCGGTCGAGTCGAGAATGCGGCCGGAAAACTTGAAGTTCGGCAGCTCGATCGGACGCGAACCGGTGGCCAGAATCGCGTTTTTAAACGTATACGTCTGCGCGCTATCGCCGTTGACCACGCGCACCGTATTGGCGTCGACGAAGTACGCTTCCCCCTTGACGATGTCGACTTTGTTGCCTTTGAGAAGTCCTTCGACGCCGCCCGTCAATTTTTTGACGATGCTCGCTTTCCATTCTTGCACTTTCGAGAAATCAACCGTGACGTTTTCCGCCTTGATGCCCATCTCTTCGGAATGCTTCGCCTGCTCGTAGCGATGGCTTGCCGAGATAAGCGCCTTGGACGGGATGCAACCGACGTTTAAGCAGACGCCGCCCAAATTTCCTTTTTCCACAATCGTCACTTTTTGGCCGAGCTGTGCGGCGCGGATGGCGGCGACATAGCCGCCAGGGCCGGCGCCAACGACGAGCGTTTCTGTTTCAATTGCAAAATCGCCAACTACCATCGTTTTACGCCTCCATTAATAATAATTCTGGATCGCTTAACAGCTGCTTGATATGGTTGAGCGCTTTTTGCGCCGTCGCTCCGTCGATCATCCGATGGTCAAAGCTCAACGAGAGCGCCAAGACCGGAGCAGCGACAATTTCACCGTCGCGGACGATCGGTTTTTCGGCAATGCGGCCGATGCCAAGAATCGCCACTTCCGGATGGTTGATGACCGGCGTAAACCATTGCCCGCCGGCTGAGCCGATGTTCGTGATCGTGCACGATGCGCCTTTCATTTCGTTTGGCATCAGTTTGCCTTCGCGCGCTTTTTCAGCGAGTTCGTTGATTTCCTTCGCCAGCGCGAAAATCGGCTTCCGGTCGGCATGTTTAATGACCGGCACGAGCAACCCTCGATCCGTATCAGCGGCGATGCCGATGTTGTAGTAATGCTTATGAATAATTTCCTCCGTCGCATCGTCGATCGACGTATTCAGCACCGGATATTCACGCAGCGCGGAAACAAGCGCTTTGACGACATACGGCAAGAACGTCAGCTTGATGCCTTTTTCCGCGGCAATGGCCTTGAATTTTTTTCGGTGAGCAACAAGCTTCGTCACATCGGCTTCGTCCATCAGCGTCACGTGCGGGGCCGTATGTTTCGAATGCACCATGGCCTTGGCGATCGCCCGACGGATGCCGCTCATTTTCTCGCGCGTTTCCGGGAATTCGCCTTCCGGCACAACCGGTTTCGCCGCTGGCGCTTGCGGCGCTGCCTTCTCTTCCGCCGCTTGCGGCGTCGGCTCAGCCGCGGCTTTCGCGCCGCCGGCGAGGAAGGCATCAATATCTTCTTTCAAAATGCGGCCGTTTTTCCCCGTGCCTTGGACGAGGCGGATATCGACGCCTTTTTCACGCGCATATTTGCGCACAGACGGCATCGCGATGACGCGGCGGTTCGGGTCGGCTTCCGCTTCGGCCGCCGGTGCGCTCGGAGCAGCGATCTCAACCATTTCCTTTTTCGACACCGTTTCCGCTTTTTCCTCTTTTTTCACTTCTTCGTGTTCTTGTCCTTTAAACGTCATGTTTTCATAGCCCGGCGCATCGAGCGTAATGAGCGTTTGCCCGACCGTCGCCACCGTTCCTTCCGGGACGAGAATCTCAAGCACTTTCCCCTTGACAGGAGATGGGATCTCGACGACCGCTTTGTCGTTTTGCACTTCGCACAACACGTCGTCTTCGTTCACTTCATCGCCCGGCTTGACGAACCATTTGACGATCTCGCCTTCGTGAATGCCTTCGCCAATGTCCGGCAGCTTAAATTCAAATGCCACTGTAGGTCGACCTCCTATCGTTTGCCGAAAATGAGCGGGGGAAGGCGCTTCGCTCCCCCGGACTTGTCCACATTAGAAGTTGATCACTTTTTTCGCCGTCTCGATCACGTCTTTAAAGTTCGGCAGCCACACCGATTCTGCTTGAGCGAACGGATAGACGGTATCCGGCGCGGCGACGCGCAATACAGGCGCCTCAAGGCTTAAAATCGCGCGCTCGTTAATTTCAGCAACGACGTTGGCGGCGATGCCGGCTTGCCGTTGTGCTTCTTGAACGACGATGGCGCGGCCCGTTTTTTCGACCGAACCAATGATCGTCTCAATATCGAGCGGCTGCACGGTGCGCAAGTCGACGACTTCGGCAGAAATGCCTTCTTTCTCTAATTCTGCCGCCGCCTTTAACGATTCATGCACCATGGCCCCGTACGCGATAATCGTAATGTCTTTCCCTTCACGCTTAATGTCTGCTTTGCCGATCGGAATTGTGTACTCTCCTTCGGGCACCTCTTGTCGGAACGAACGGTACAGTTTCAAATGCTCAAGGAAAATAACCGGGTCGTTGTCGCGGATCGCCGAGATGAGCAATCCTTTCGCATCATACGGCGTCGACGGGATGACGACTTTCAAGCCCGGCTGTTGGGCGACGAGTCCTTCTAAGCTGTCTGAGTGCAATTCTGGCGTATGGACGCCGCCGCCAAACGGCGAACGAATCGTAATCGGAACATGGTAGCGGCCGCCAGTGCGGTAGCGGATGCGCGCCATTTGTCCGCAAATCGCATCCATCGCCTCATAGACGAACCCGAAAAACTGAATTTCCGGCACTGGGCGAAACCCTTGCAAGGCCAAGCCGATCGCCAAACCGCCGATCCCCGATTCGGCCAGCGGCGTATCAAACACACGTTCTTCGCCAAACTCAGCTTGCAACCCTTCGGTCACCCGGAATACGCCGCCGTTGACCCCAACGTCTTCGCCAAACACCAGCACGTTCGGATCGTTTCTCATCTCGATGCGCAGCGCATCGGTGATCGCTTGAACCATTGTCATTTGCGCCATGGCTTACTTCGACTCCTTCTCTTTATAAATTTCATACTGCTCTTTTAAGTTCGCCGGCAGCTCTTCGAACATGATGCTGATTAAGTCGGTCACTTTTTGTTTCGGCGTTTCGTCCGCTTTTTTGATCGCTTCCTTGATGTCCTCTTTCGCCTGCTCGATGACGCGGTTTTCTTCCTCTTCGCTCCATAAACCTTTCGCTTCTAAAAACTTGCGGAAGCGGACAAGCGGGTCTTTTTTCGCCCATTCGTTTTCGAGTTCTTTCGAACGATAGCGCGTCGGATCGTCGCCGGACATCGTGTGCGGACCGTAGCGGAAGCAAAGCGTTTCGATGAGCGTCGGCCCTTCGCCGTTAATGGCGCGTTCGCGGGCTGCTTTCACCGCGGCGTAGACCGCAAGCGGATCCATGCCGTCGACTTGAATGCCCGGAATGCCGGCAGCGACCGCTTTTTGCGCCAATGTTTTGGCGATCGTTTGCTTCTCCACTGGCGTCGAGATGGCAAAGCGGTTGTTTTGCACAACAAAGATGGCCGGTGCCTTAAACGCCCCCGCGAAGTTGATCCCTTCATAAAAGTCGCCTTGCGATGTGCCCCCATCGCCGGTATATGTAATGGCCACCGCCTTTTTGCCCCGCATTTTCAAGCCGAGCGCCACGCCGGCCGCTTGAATGTATTGGGCGCCGATGATGATTTGCGGCGGCAAGACGTTGACGCCTTCAGGAATTTGGTTGCCATGAAAGTGGCCGCGCGAGAACAAAAACGCTTGATAAAGCGGAAGCCCGTGCCAAATGATTTGCGGAACGTCGCGATATCCCGGCAAAATGAAATCTTCTTTCTCAAGCGCAAAATGGCTGGCGATTTGGCTCGCTTCTTGCCCGGCGGTCGGCGCGTAAAACCCGAGTCGGCCTTGGCGGTTCAACGAAATGGAGCGCTGGTCGAGTATGCGCGTATACACCATGCGGCGCATCAGCTCTTTCAGCTGCTCATCGCTTAACTCCGGCATCGCCTCTTCGTTGACGATTTCGCCTTCTTCATTCAAAATTTGAAACGTCGGGAACTGCTCGGCTACTTTCTCGAGCTGCTCCGCAAATCGAAACTGGGAGGTTTTCACACCCATGTTATTCACCTCTGCCTTTCATTAGAAATTTTAGAAATGAGAATACATTCGCCCATATACTATTAATGTACCCAAAATGAAAGAGAAATAAAAAACGGCCGCCATCCGGCGCCAACACAAGCAACAAAGGCGCCGAAATCTGTTTCACTATTTTTCAAGACTGAATTAGTACAATATGCATTTGCAAGTTTTAGTTTACACGTTCTTGGATCAACCGTCAACGACTTTGATTTCTCATGTTTTTTCGCTTTATTTTTTGGGTGAAATTGGAATTGGCAATATTCCGCCCACAAACTGTTATATTACATTCCTCACCATCTGTATGAGTTCTGTATTATATTTTCACAAAATATAAAACACACAGTGGCTTGACAAGATAATGAAAACGTTTTCTCGAATTTGTCTTATTGTTTTCCTTATACTCGAATAATATATTCGTGCGGTTGCGTTTTTATTTACGATCGATGCTCATTTTGTTAGACTAAACGATAGACAGCGATGCCAAACGTAGGGAGTGAACGAAGCGAATGATCACGATGAAGGACATCATCAAAGAGGGGCACCCGACATTGCGGAAAATCGCCGAACCCGTTCCGTTGCCGCCTTCAGAGGAAGATAAGCGCATTTTGCAAAGCTTGCTTGACTACGTGAAAATGAGCCAAGACCCGGAGCTGGCAGCTAAATACGGCCTGCGGCCCGGCATTGGCCTTGCCGCCCCGCAAATCAACGTCTCAAAGCGGATGATCGCCGTCCATGTCACCGATGAAAACGGGACGCTGTACAGCTACGCCTTGTTCAATCCGAAAATCGTCAGCCATTCCGTCCAGCAATGTTACTTGACGACCGGGGAAGGCTGCCTGTCGGTCGACCGCGACGTGCCAGGGTATGTGCCGCGCTATGCCCGCATCACGGTCACTGGGACGACGATCGACGGCGAAGAAGTCACACTGCGCTTGAAAGGGCTGCCGGCCATCGTCTTCCAACATGAAATCGATCATTTAAACGGCATTATGTTCTATGACCGCATCAACCCCGATGACCCGTTTCAAGTGCCGGACGGGGCGATTCCAATCGGGCGCTAAAAAGCCCGCTGTCAATGGCGAGCGGCCTCGCCGAAAAGGCCAAGGCCGCTTTTTATCGGATGAGCTGCAGCTGTTTCAATCCGTACCAAATGCCTTCCTTATCGACCGGTTTCGTAACGAAGTCGGCGACCCTTTTCACTTCCTCATGGGCGTTGCCCATCGCCACCCCGGTTCCGACGAACGAGAGCATTTCAATGTCATTCAATCCGTCGCCGAACGCGTACACATCCTTCTTATCGATCCCGAGCTTTTCGATCATCATGCGGATGCCTTCCGCCTTCGAGCCCCCTGCCGGCAGCACATCCGTCGAGACGTCATGCCAACGGACGAAGCGAAATTCGGGATAGTTGCGCACATACGGTTCTTCTTCCTCGGCGCGGCAAAACAGAAGCGCTTGATAAATGTCTTTGTTCTCATAATAAAGAGGGTCGACAGGCGGGTGGGCGAATTTTAGACTCGCCATGCTGACGTGGATGTGCGGATGGTCGCCGATGCTCGCTCTCATTTTCTCCGCATCCATAAAGACGAGCGGATGGCCGTTTTTGTGGGCTTCCTCTGTCAGCGCCCTGACTTTCTCGCGCCGGAGCGGCTGCTTGTATAACACGTTCCCTTCAAAAACGACGTACTGACCGTTGAAGCTGACGAACGAATCGATGCCAAGCTGTTTGCGCACATGCTCAAACATAAACGGAGCGCGTCCGGTGGCGATGGCGACATAAACGCCCGACTGCTTCAGGCGGCGAACCGCTTCGATCGTTGACAGCGGCAGCTGCTTTTGCTCATCAAGAAGCGTGCCGTCGATGTCGAAAAAGACGATTTTTCTGCCCACGTTCACTTCCCCTTGTTAAAAAATTGTTCATTGTCTACCGTACTGAAAAACGCCCGGAATGTCAACCAAGAGGCACGATCTGTTCCATTTTTACCCATGAAAAACAAACCTCCGCCTACATATCATATATAATAGAACATTTACTTTCGCCGCAAAATGAGTACAATAAAAGGTAAGGAGTGATGAAACATGTTGAAAAAGCTGAAAAAAAAGCTGCTTCAACAGTGGAAAGACCTGCTCCGGAAAAAATTGATCGCCTGACCGTTACAACAACAGCCCTTCCATTCGAAGGGCTTCTTTCCCACTTTGGCGAATAAAGCGGGCAACATTCGTCAAAGATGATGCATATCGTCGGCACATCTCACGCCTGTTTTTTGCTTTTGGCAACAAAATACATGAAAAGAAAGTTACATTCTTATATAATAGATAGAGCAACCATTGTACGATAAGGAGAGATTTCACGATGATTTTCAAAGTGTTTTACCAAGAAAACGCAGACGAGGCGCCCGTGAGAGAAAAAACGAAAACACTCTACATCGAAGCAGAATCAGAGCGGGATGTACGCCGAAAACTCGAAGGCCGTCCGATCAATATTGAGTATATTCAGCCGTTAGAGGGAGCGCATCTAGAATACGAAAAGAAAAGCCCGAACTTTCAAGTATTGGAGATTTCATCATGAAGCTGTTGACAGATCAGCAAGTTGGCGTTTTTGCCCTCGGCGGACTGGGTGAAATTGGAAAAAATACATACGGCGTACAATTCCAAGACGAAATCATTGTCATTGACGCAGGCATTAAGTTTCCGGAAGATGAGCTGCTCGGGATCGACTATGTCATTCCAGACTACTCCTATTTAGTGAAGCACGCGGACAAAGTGAAAGGACTGTTCATCACCCACGGGCACGAAGACCATATCGGCGGCATTCCGTATTTGCTCCGGCAGGTGAACATCCCGATTTACGGCGGCAAATTAGCGCTTGGGCTGATTCGCAATAAGCTTGAGGAACATGGATTGTTGCGCCAAGCGAAACTCATTGAGATTCGCGAAGACGATGTCATCCGCTTTCAAAAAACGGCCGTCACCTTTTTCCGGACGACACACAGCATTCCGGACAGCTACGGTATTGTTGTGAAAACGCCAGTCGGGCAAATCGTTCACACTGGGGATTTTAAATTCGACTTTACGCCGGTCGGCGAGCCGGCCAATTTGACAAAAATGGCCGAAATTGGGAAAGAAGGAGTTCTTTGCCTGCTGTCGGACAGCACGAACAGCGAGATCCCGCATTTTACGATGTCGGAGCGGCGCGTCGGTGAAAGCATTCACGACATTTTCCGCAAGGTGGAAGGACGCATCATTTTCGCCACATTTGCATCAAACATCCACCGTCTCCAACAGGTGACGGAAGCAGCCGTCGCCAACAACCGAAAAATCGCTGTCTTCGGTCGAAGCATGGAAGCGGCGATTGAGATCGGACAAGACCTCGGCTATATCAAATGTCCGAAAGGCACGTTCGTCGACGCGAACGAAATCAACCGCCTGCCGGCCAACCGGGTGACGATTTTATGCACCGGCAGCCAAGGGGAGCCGATGGCCGCCTTGTCGCGCATCGCCAACGGCACGCACCGGCAAATTCAAATCATCCCGGGCGACACGGTCGTCTTTTCCTCATCGCCGATTCCGGGCAACACGGTGAGCGTCAACCGGACAATCAACATGCTGTACCGCGCCGGCGCAGAAGTCATCCATGGCCCGCTCAACGACATCCATACGTCCGGCCACGGTGGGCAGGAAGAACAAAAATTGATGATCCGGCTGATGAAGCCGAAATATTTCATGCCGATCCACGGCGAATACCGCATGCAAAAAATGCACGCCAAGCTCGCCATCGACTGCGGCGTGCCGGAGGAAAACTGCTTTATTATGGACAACGGCGAAGTGCTTGGCATCAGCGACAAAGAAGCGCGCATCGTCGGCAAGATCCCGTCCGGCTCCGTCTACATCGACGGCAGCGGTGTCGGCGACATCGGCAACATCGTCTTGCGCGACCGCCGCATTTTGTCTGAGGAAGGGCTCGTGATTGTCGTCGTCAGCATCAACATGAAAGAGTTCAAAATCGCCGCCGGCCCGGACATTATTTCTCGCGGCTTCGTCTATATGCGTGAGTCAGGTGACTTAATCAGCGAAGCGCAAGTGTTGATCTCCAAGCATCTCGAAAAAGTGCTGGAACGGAAAACGAACCAATGGTCGGAGATCAAAAACGAAATTACGGAAACGCTCGCTCCGTTCTTGTACGAGCGGACGAAACGGCGGCCAATGATTTTGCCGATCATCATGGAAATCTAAAGAAAAAAGGGCGTCCTTGTAAAAGGATGCCCTTTTTCCGTCATCATCATGCACAGGCCGCCTGCCAGCCGTCAACCGACCACTTTTTCCTCAAACCGGTCAATGTCGCTGTCAGCGCCGATGACGACCAACACGTCGCCTTTGCGGATGATTTCCGAGGCGAGCGGGGAGACGATGACGCTTGTTCCACGCTTGATGGCGACGATGTTGATGCCATAGCGGGCGCGGATGTCAAGCTCCAAAAGCGAATGGCCGTCAAGCCGCTCGCTTGCCACGATTTCGACAATGCTGTATTTGTCCGACAGCTCCAGATAATCTAGGACGTTGTTGGAAATCAAGTTGTGGGCGATCCGCTCGCCCATGTCCCGTTCTGGATGCACGATTTGGTCAGCGCCGATTTTTTTCAGCACTTTCTCATGGTAATCGTTCGTTGCCTTGACCGTAATATGGTTGACGCCGAGCTCTTTTAAAATCAGGGTCGTCAAAATGCTCGCCTGGATGTTGTCGCCGATCGCGACAATGACATGGTCGAAGTTGCGGATGCCTAAACTTTTCAGCACGTTTTCATCGGTCGTGTCGCCGACGACGGCGTGCGAAGCGATCGACGCAAATTCGTTTACCCGGTCTTCATCAATATCGATGGCCAATACTTCCATCCCTTGTTCGCTCAGCGTCCGGCAGATGCTGCCGCCAAAGCGCCCGAGGCCGATGACGGCAAACTGTTTCTTTTTCATTGACACTCCTCCATCGTTGATCAAGCATTGTTTCTCCCCTTATTTTAGCAAAAAAGAAAAAGGAACGAAAACGTTCTTCGTTCCTTTTCCACCATTCCTTTACGCTATGCGATTTTGCCATTTCGCCCAAAAGCGGGCTGCCAGCGCACACAGCCCGAACGTTCGTCATCAGCGAAGTTTTTCTTCGACTTTTTGGCAAATCTCTTCTGCGGTGAGCCCGCTCGCTTCAATGACCGGACCGGACGTCACGATGTTGTGAATGCCGGCGATATTGGCGTCCAGGCCGGTAATGACGCAGCAGTCGCAGCCTCTTGCGTCTTGCTCCCCTCGGAGCGGCACAACGTCATATCCTCGCTCTTTCAACGCTTCCTGTACGTCCGTCAACGATGGCTCAACACCAATTTTCGCCATCACAATCCACCTCCTCACACTCATTAATGTGTGTTGCTAGAGGCGGAACTATACTTCATTCTGCGTTTCCTTTCCATGAAAAATAGTCGATTAAAAACGCGATGGCGCGGTCGATCGCTTCCTCGTTCGGAGCCAGTTTTGCATGGTGCAGCCCATATGGTGAGGCGACGCCAAGCCAAAACATAAAACCCGGGATGTCCGCCAGCATATAGCCGAAATCTTCGCCAGTCATCGCTTCTTTGCAACGGATCACATTCACGCCGCCGTGCGCCTTGGCAAACTTCATAAATTCCGCTGTCAGATCCGGATCATTATACACTTCATGGTACATGGCACCGTAATCGATGGATGCTTCACATTCGTACGCGACTTCAATGCCATGCACGATCGCTTCAATCCGCCGCTTCACCTTCTGCATCGCTGCAGTCGACAGCGTCCGAATCGTTCCTTCGAGCCGGGCGTGCTCCGCAATGACGTTCTGCACCGTCCCGCCGGCAATTTTTCCGATCGTAATGACCGCGCTGTCGAGCGGATCGACGTTGCGGGCGACGATCGACTGCAGCTGCGTCACCAATGCGCAGGCGGCGACGACCATGTCATTCGCTAAATGCGGAAACGCCGCGTGGCCACCTTTCCCCTTCAGATCGATAAACAGCTCCGACGTATTGGCAAACAGCAACCCTTCTTTCGTTGCAATCGTGCCGACGGGATATTCCGGCGCAATATGCAAGGCGACGATGATATCCGGCTTCCATTCCCGCATGATGTCGCTTTCTAACATCGGCTTTGCTCCGCCCGGTCCTTCCTCGGCCGGCTGGAATACAAACAGCAAATCGTCTTTCAGTGGATGATGAGCAAAATGGGTGAGCACACCAAGAGCGATGCTCATATGCACATCGTGGCCGCACGCGTGCATGCGCCCTTCATGTTTCGACCGATACGGCAAGCCGGTCTCCTCGCGAATCGGCAGCCCGTCCATATCGGCGCGGTAGCCGATCGTTTTGCGCGGCGATGTTCCGTTGACTTTGACGAAAATCCCCGTTTTCCACGTCCGGACTTGAAGCCGCTCTTGCGGCAGGGACTGGATATAGCGAAGCAAATATTGCTGCGTCTTAAACTCCTGAAACCCAAGCTCCGGAATTTGATGCAAGTCGCGGCGAATGGCGACAAATGGGCTGATCGCAGACATCGTCTCTCCTCCATGGGCAAAAAAGCTGTCCTCGTGTGAAGGGACAGCTTTTATGATGATTATAATTGGCGAAGCTCCTGCTTAATCTCCGTTTTCGCCCGCGTTTGCTCGTCGATCTGCTTAATGACGCGCGCCGGCACGCCGGCCACGACCGTATACGGCGGCACGTCTTCGACAACAACGGCGCCGGCAGCCACAACCGCTCCTTTGCCGACCGTGACGCCTTCCAAAATAACGGCATTCGCCCCGACGAGCACATCGTCTTCAATGACGACCGGCTTGGCTGATGGCGGCTCGATCACGCCTGCCAACACCGCGCCGGCGCCGATATGGCAGTTTTTCCCGACCGTCGCCCGGCCGCCGAGCACCGCATTCATGTCGATCATCGTTCCTTCGCCGACGACGGCGCCGATATTGATGACCGCTCCCATCATAATGACGGCGTTGTCGCCGATTTCGACATGGTCGCGGATGATGGCGCCCGGCTCAATGCGCGCCTTGATGCCTTTCAAATCCAGGAGCGGAATGGCCGAGTTGCGGCGGTCGTTCTCGACGACATAGTCCTCGATTTTGTCTTGATTCGCTTCGATTGCCGCTTGAATGTCTTGCCATTCGCCAAACACGACGCCGACGTTGCCCGTGATAAATGTTTTGGCGCTTGAGCCGAAATCGATGCCTTCGAGATCCCCTTTTATGTATACTTTGACTGGTGTCGATTTTTTGCTGTTTTGAATAAAGGAAATGATTTCATTGGCGTCCATCATCTTCATGGGCGATATCCTCCTTTACACCTGTATTCTTTTTTACTTTAGCAAAACAGAGATCATTGTGACAAGCACAAATTCATCGAGCAAAATGCTGTAAATATCTTCTCGAAGGCTTGCACTTGCGGAAGTTGCCACGCAGCTTCCGAACTGATCAGCCAAAGCCAGCTGCTCTTGTTATTGCACACGATTATCTTTCTGCTCATTGTTCAGCCTCTTTTCGGCCTAGCTTCCGGCCGCCATTAGGCCTGTGCAGCTGTTTATTCAGTTGCTTCAGTACTTCCCGTCGAGTGAAAATGCCTGCAAAATATCCGTCGTCATTTTCCACACACACGAACGGATGATTGACAATAAGCCCCACTGCCTTCATCAGGCTGTCGTCAAGCCGCAGGCGCGGAATGTTTCGGTTCATCACTTCTTCGACCTTCATCGTCTCGAGACGTTCAAATTCGATGCGCTCCAATCCTAAAATTGCATCCATCATCATCGTCATGCTGATGAGCCCATGCAGTTTATACGATGTATCGAGAACTGGAATCGCTGAATAGCCGGTTTTCGTCAGGACGAGCAGCGCATGATCCAAATAATTTCCCGGCTGCACATGCGCCACTTTATCCGCCGGAATCAGAAATGGCTTGACAGTCATTTGCATGAATTCATTGTGTTCCCATGTCATGCCGATGTTCCGCCTTTCTTCTGCATCTTCTCCTCTCCACATTGTTATCATACCATAAAAAAGACTATCGCTTCCTGCGATAGCGATAGTGCACAACAATTTTTATCCTTCCTCTTCCTCTGTCAACAGTCGGTCGTATAAACGCAACAGCTGCCGGTACCGGTGTTCATCGACCTCCTTGTCTCCGTTTTCGATATCCGCCAGCTCGGAGCGGATGAGCTCGAGTGCATATTGCTGGCTGAACAAAACGTCAAGCAATAACGCCGCTTCCTCGCCCGACAGCCTTGTCGGCAGCCGCTTCGTCATCTCCATTCCCCCTTTGCCTCTTCCGCTTCCATATATATTCGCCGGCAAAGGAAAAAAGTCGTGGAAAAAAGCGTCATTTGCGGACAGGCAAAAAGGCCACCCATATGAATGGAATGGCCTTTTTTTCAATAATAGCGCAACGCCAAATAACCAATGGCAAAAATGGCGAGCAAGACAGCGAGTACGTAAGCGAGGAACACCGGGTTGCGCAAGTAGGCATGCTCCTCGACCGTTTTCGGAATCGGCCCGTCAAGCTCCCCTTGCCAACGCTGTTGGCGTCCGAGGCGAACCGTATAGACGAACCCAATGACCGCGATCAATACAGAGAGGGCGGATAACACAAAAGTTAACTGTGCCATAAGTTTCACCTCATGTTTACTTTGCCGCAATGAGGCGATTTTATGCAGTCAATAATGGGCGTCATGCTCAAACAAATAGCTGTACGACAAGTCAATAAACAAGTAATGGCGCTCATCGATCGGATACGAATACGTCCGGATCGTTTCCCCTGTTTCAATATCCGTGTATAAATCGGACAAAATCCCTCTTCGGCGCGAGCGCATGCGAATAATGTTTTCCAAAAAATACGGGCGCCAGCTCCAGTTTTTCATATAATATTGCGGCTGAAGCTCCCACCGGCCGCCGCGCTTGAACATATTGCCCGACTGCTGGAAGCCGTCCTCATCACAAACATAAATGCGGAAGCAAACATCGTCGAGCTCGCCGGCCAACAGGGAAATGAGCTCGTTAAAATCGGCGGCTTTTTTGTATTTGCCAAGCAGCGCGCTGATCCGCTGCTGAAACTGCTCAGCAATTTGATACAGCGTTTCAAGCTTTTTCTTTTCCTGCTGGATGAAGCGATGGCACTCTTGGCGGAGCAAGTCTTTCAACAAATCGCGCGGCACAACCTCTGGCGCCGGCTTGGCCAAATAATACCCTTGATAATAGCGGCCGCCATGCCGCCAAGCATACTGAAGCTGAAATGACGTTTCGATGTCCTCATACAGGAGCGTCGCTCCGATTTTGCGCGCCAACAGCGAAATCGAGTGAACGATTTCCTGGTATGCTTGATGAACGGACGTTTTCCGCAATTCACGCAAATCGATTTTTAAAATGTCAGGCGACAAGACGCCGATTCGCTCAAGATGAATGCTATGTTCGGCGATGTTGTCGACCGCCACTTTAACGCCGTATGTACGAAGATACGTCAATAAATGGCTGAGCTGATCGACGTCTCCCTTGAAATGCTGCTCGTTGATTTCCAAAACGATGCGGCTTGGCGCCAACCCTTTCGCTTCATAGGAGAGAAGCAGCTGCAAAAACGACTCGCCGCGGTCAAGCATCAGCAAGTTGGCGTCGCGGTTTAAAAAAATGAGCAGCGTTTGATCATCAAGCGACAGAAAATAGTCGAGCGCTTTTTTCGTGATCACATCATCCACTTCAATGCGAAATTCTTCTGGAATGGTTTCATCGTGAAAAAACGGCCCAAGGCTGACCGGCCCTGTTTCCGTTTGAAACCGACCGAGCACTTCATAGCCGACGACCCCATGCTCATCGGCGCTGAAAATCGGTTGATAGTGCGGAATCACTTGCGGCAAGTTGGCCATCACGTCTAATGCATCCATCGTGTTCACCTCATCCCCATCGACCATCTTTGCCTTTATTATAGCATAATTGCCCAATCGTTCCTGACTCGTAAAAAAAGCGGCTCCCCTGACAGCAGGGAATCCGCTTGTGACAAAGGCCGTTGCGTGCAATGAGCCGGTTGCCCGCGATAAATGAAGACATACCGCCTGCAATCCCTTTTGGGTGAGGACCATCTTGCTTTATGGCAAATTTGATTAAAACGGCCGCCGGTTCAGCCATTGGCCGCCGTCGACTGTGATGCAAGCGCCGTTAATGTAAGCGGCTTCATCCGAAAGCAAAAACGAAGCGACCGCCGCGATTTCTTCCGGCGTCCCGAGCCGCCCGAGCGGCACGCTTTCCAACGTCATCCGCTCCGCTTCCTCTGATTCCCAAAGCCGCTCCGCCCCGCCGGTCCGCTCAATCGGTCCGGGAGCGATCGCATTGACGCGGAAGCCGTACTTTTTCCCCCATTCCACAGCAAGCGTGCGCGTCATTGCCAGCACTCCAGCCTTGGCGCTCGCTGAATGAATGACCCCGGCGCCGGCATGCCAGGCATATGTCGCAACGATGTTGATAATGTTCCCTTTCAAGCCGCGCTGAATCCAGTAGTTGCCGACTTCCCGGCTGCAGTAAAACGTGCCGTTTAACACAATGTTAATGACGCTGTTCCAGCCGTTGATCGACAACTTTTCCGCCGGGCAAATGAAATTGCCAGCCGCGTTGTTGATGAGGGCATCGATGCGGCCGAATTCCGCATCAGTCCGCTCCACCATGTGCGCCACTTGTTCCGGGTTGCGCACATCCATCGGGATCGTAAGCACTTTCCCTCCATCCGGCGCGGCGATTTCCCGCTTGGCCTCTTCGAGCGCCTCGGCCCGCCTTCCCGTAATGACGACGTTGGCCCCATCAGAAACAAACCGCTTCGCCATATATTTCCCCATTCCGCTCGACCCGCCGGTCACAATGATCACTTTTCCGTTCATCCATTTCTCCTCCTATGACTGATTACTCATTCATTTTTATCATATCATAAAATAGTGGAATATTCGAACATCTTAGTCCTCCTATTGTCCTTTTCCCTCTCTTTTCGTTATAATAAAGCTGCTTGTGAAAGGATGGCGAAACGATGCACCATATCGAAACAACCAAACTAAGCCGGCGCGCCTTTTTGAAAAAGCTGGCGCGCACAAGTTTCAGCGCAGCGCTGGCGATGGCAGCCGCCTCTGGATACGCCCGCTGGATTGAGCCAGCCGAGCTGACCGTGACGCACCATGCGCTGTCGCATCCGCTGATCCCAAGGTCGTTTGCCGGCGTCAAGCTGCTGCAGTTCAGTGATCTCCATCTCGGCCATTATTACGGCTTGAAACGCTTTTACCGCATTATCGGCCGCATCAACGAACTCGGGCCCGATCTCGTCGTATTCACAGGTGATCTGCTCCATGAGGCGAACCGGTATCCGCACGTCAACGCGGTCGCTGAGGCGTTGGCTGGCGTCCGTGCTCCTCTTGGAAAATTTTGTATTTACGGAAACCATGATCACGGCGGCTACGGGACAGATATTTACCGTCAATTGATGGAACGAGCCGGGTTCCGCGTTCTCGTCAATGAGCATGCACTCGTCCGGCGCGGCCATGACGCGATCGCTATCGCCGGCAGCGACGATATGATGCTCGGACGCCCGGACTGGTCGAAAATGACGAACGGCATTCCGCGGGCGACATATACGATCGCCCTCGTTCATGAGCCGGACGGTGCCATTGAGGCTCGCCGCTTCCCTATTCACGTTCAACTCTCCGGCCATAGCCACGGCGGGCAAATTCAGTTGCCGTTTATCGGACCGCTCATCACGCCGCCGTTGTCTGAGCGGTATTATGAAGGGTTTTACCACGTCGGCGGACTCTTGTTGTACGTCAACCGCGGCCTTGGCACAACAAGGGTGCCGCTTCGCTTCTTCGCTCCGCCGGAGTTGACCGTTTTTTCGCTTACCCCCGGATAGAAGTAGGACAAACCGGGCAACAACACCGCTTCCTATGTTATAATAGAAAGAAAAAAGGAGACATGCCGATGAAACCGGTGCAATTGACGGTCGACAATATTGCCAAAGCGATTTTTACCGTCAACCGCCATGCCAAAACAGCATTGAACCCTTCGTTTCTTTATCTTCTGAAGAAAAAAGCGATCGAGAAGCTGCTTGAGGAGGGCAAGGCGAAAAAAGTGGGCCTCCATTTTTCCCGCAATCCGAGATACAGCCAACAGCAATCCGACGTGCTTGTCGCCGTCGGCGACTACTACTTCCACATCCCACCGACAAAACAAGATTTCGCCGCCCTTCCGCACCTTGGCTCTCTCAACGATTCATACCGCAACCCTCCAGCTCGGATGCCGCTGTCAGAGGCAAAAGCCATTCTCATCGCCTACACCGGACTGAAGGAAAAGCCGGAACAAAAGCCGAAACGGCTGACAAGACCCGTATTTAAACGGCTCGGCGACCGCTATTAAGCGGACGCCGAGCCGTGACCTGGCTTTTCTCTTTCAATTCATCATGTTTTCGTGAATATTCCTCTTTGGGTTCGATCACGATCACTTGGGGAGACATGCACTGATTCGTCAAGCCGAGGCGCACCCTTTTCGCTCTATTCTCTACCTATGTTTACACCGACACTCCTTTTCGCTTTATGCTCCCCCATTGCTTTTTCCGGCGAACAGCGTCGATCACCCCTTCGCACCGCCACCAAGCGGTAAGCGGACGGTACCAAAATGTCTCAGTCAACGCGAAGAAAAACAGCTTCACCAAATCAGAGATGCTCGGGAACTTCCGCTCAGTCCACTCTTCAAGCAAGACGGCTGCTGCTGATAACAGCGAACCGTACAAAACCGAAACCGTCAGCAAAAGAAGAGCGAATTCGACGTACAAGTTTCCGAGAAATAAGGAGAAAACAACGACAATATAGCCCATCAATTCAACGATCGGACCAAGAAGCTCAATGAACCAAAAATACGGCAGCGAAAGAAGGCCGATTGAGCCATATTTTGGATTGAATAGCATCGATCGATGCATCCATAAGCTTTCCAAAAGCCCGCGATGCCAGCGCCGCCGCTGCCTCCGCAAATCCCCATACGTTTCCGGCGCTTCTGTCCAGCAAACCGGGTCGGGGATATAGATGATTTTTTTCTCCTCGTTTTTTTCGCGCGCCAGTCGATGCAGGCGCACAACGAGTTCCATATCCTCTCCAGCTGTATCCGTATATCCGCCTGCTTCGATCACCCACGGCTTAAAAAAAACGCCGAATGCCCCAGAAACGATGAGCAGCAAGTTATGGCGGCTTAAGCCGAGGCGGCCGAGCAAAAACGCACGCAAATATTCAATTGTCTGCATAATGACAAGCGGCCGCCGCGACAAACCGACCTTGACGATTTCACCGCGTTCAATCCGACAGCCATTGGCGATCCGGACCGTCCCTCCAGAAGCAATGACCTCTCCGTCGGATTCAAGCATCGGTTTCATCACCTTCAAAAACGCGCGCCGCTCAAGAACAGAATCGCCGTCGATGGAGCAAATGTATGGATAGCGGGCGGCGTTGATTCCGGCGTTCAATGCATCGGCTTTCCCGCCGTTTTCTTTATCCAGCACAAACAAATGCGGGTAATCGGGCGACTGGTAAACCGCCTTGATTTCCTTCGCCGCCAGCTGACGGCGAATGACGCGATAGACCGGCTTCAGATGAAAATGATCGATCAACCGCTTAAGTGTCTTGTCAGTCGACCCATCATTAATGACAATGACTTCATACTCCGGGTATTCGATGGCTAGCAGTGAGCGAACCGAACCAACGATGCCGGCTTCCTCATTATAAGCTGGAACAAGGATCGATATCGGTTTTGCGTAGCTGGCATCGAGCAATTCTTCATACGGCTCCCAATCGTCAAGACGACGAGTGCGGCGCAAGTGAATGAAAGCTACCACAAGCAAAAACGTATAAAAGGCGAGAACGACAGCCATATAAATGAGCACGACATGCCCAATAGCCGATAGAAACGCTTGCCCCCCTTCCACCATCACCCCTCCTCTCCAATCCATTGCTTCGCCATGTCACGGGCATAACGGTCCTCCGCTGTGCACGCCGCTTTATGCAGCATCGCCCGACCGCCCGGCAGGCGCACGATGGAGGCAGCCGCTTCCGAACGAACGGCGAATGAACGGTCGGCCAGCCGCTCATAGAGCAAGGGAAGCAACCATTCTTCGCGGCATTTTCCGGCAAGACGGACTGCCATCAGCCTCTCTTGCCAATGCGGCGAGCGCAAGTGGCGATCAAGCTTTGTCGCTTCAATTGAAACGCCAATTTCTGCCATCGCCTTAAGCGCGCGAACACGAAGCTCCAACTCATCTGATGCCAACAGCTCCAGCAAAAACGATCGCTCCCCTCGTCGACGGATGCCGATCATATCGATGAACGCGCATTTCCCTGCCCGCGGCAGCTCATCAAATCGCTGTTCCACCTGTCGAAGAAGCCGCTCGCTCATATGGCCAAAAATGACCCGATAGGAAAACTCCGTTAACTTATATTTCGGTTCGAGCACATATGCAATCACTGGGCTGTAATCAAATTGGGCGAAAATGGCCAATAGTTTCGCCGCCTCACCTTTCGTCACCCGGTTGGAGCGATACAGCCGCTCCATCTCCGGCAGCATCGCCTTCACCTGCAAATCCTCGATCAAAAACAGCGCGTTCATCCGCTCGCTCCAATGACGGCTTGACAGCCTTCGATGCAGCCATCCTTGGAAATGCATCTCCGCCAATGTTCGAATTCGCTCCTGCACTTGCTCTCCGTTCAAGAGTGAAGCAAAATGGTCAAGAAGCTCCATCATCGCTTCACGCTCAAGAGGGGAAGCCGGCAAAAGCATCTGTTCCTCCTCGCCGAGCAGATACCGAAGCAACCAAAGCCGATGCCGTTCCTTATAAACTCGCAGCCGGGCTTGGCGCCGGTTTTCCCGCCATTTGCGCACGACTAAATAAAGAAACAGCCCGGCCAGCACCGCCGATAAGACAGCAACCATCAAGGCGGCGACAATGAGCGTCATTACTCATCAAGCTCCTTTAGCAGCCGGCGCAGGCGCGCCTCCAGTTCCAGCCATTTAAACGGCTTTGTCACATACTCGTCCGCTCCTTCGTCAATGGCTTGGGCGATGTCCCGCTCATCTTGGCGCGACGTCAACATTATCACCTTATACGGCTTTTGCTGGCGGCGGAGGCGGCGCAACACCTCAAGACCGTCCATTTTCGGCATCACCCGGTCCAAAATGACGACGGAGCGTTTCTCGCCTTTGTACACCGGCGATTCGAGAAATGAAAGCCCGTCGCCAAACTCGTAAATGTCCGCTTTCCCCCCCTGCTCATTGACGAGCTTGCGGACAAGATGAGCAATCATCATCCGCACGAGTTCATCGTCGTCTACGATGGCAATCGCCCATCGCCGCCGATCCGTTGATGCTTGGCTTGGGGCCTCATCCGAAGAACCGCTTTTCTCACGCGCCGCCTCTTCGATCCGATTGCCACCGCCTCGTTTCGCCGCATACAGCGCCTTGTCGGCCAGACGCAGCCAATAGTCAAGCGGCCGATCCGGTTCATCACACTCAACCAGGCCGGCGGAAAACGTACATGATAGAAGTGCGCCATCCGCCGCGATTTTTTCGGCGGCGAACTGGCGTTGCAGCCGCTCAAGCACTGCACGAGCCTCGCTTTTGGACGTTTTGGCCAGCCAAACGACAAACTCTTCGCCCCCAAAGCGAACGACGGTATCCACTCCACGTGTATGTTGGCGCAAAAAGGCAGCCAGCTTTTGCAATACCGCATCGCCTGCAAGGTGGCCGAAACGGTCATTGACTTGTTTGAAATGGTCCAAATCAAGCAACGCCAAACAGCTTGGCGCTCCGTAACGCTCGAGGTCGCTCCGAAGGCGGGCGTATACCCGCGGCAAATACTTCCGGTTATACACACCTGTCAATTCGTCAATGAGCACAAGGTCATCGATTTTTCGTTTTTTTTCAATGAGCCGGCGAACGCGAACGAACAGCTCATCTGCCGCTGGGGTGGTGATGACATCATCCGCGCCAAGCTCATAACCTTTCAACCGCCCCTCTTTGCCCTCGTCTCTCCTCACAATGACAACAGGAAGATAGGGGCGCTGTCCGGCGCGCTCAAGCAAAACCGTCAAGTCCGGATTCTCCCACTCTCCCTCCTTCACGCTGACGATGATGCAATCCGGGCTGAGACGAAACATCGACGCGGCCGCCTGCTCAAGGGAGGGAATCGTCGTGAAACGCCATGGCACGGTTTGCAGGGCGCCGCGGACGTAAGCAAAAAACAAGGGATCATTTCCACAGAGGAGAATAGCTGCTTTCGGCCCTTGGCGGTGCGAAGAGGGAATGGTGGCAGAAGCCGCTTCCCCGGCTTCATAGAAGCAGCGAAGGAGAGGAACCATCTCCATCAGCGCCTCCTCCGCTGTCCATTGCCGTTCCGTTTGGCCGTTCAACCGGTGAATGAGCCGCTCTGCTTCAGCAGCGATGTCGCTAAGGCCAATCACCGCCGCCGTCCGGCCGACAGCGCCTAAAAACCGGATCAGCTCCGCCCCCGCAAACGGCTCTTCCGTCTTCCATCGTTCATACTGTTCCTTCAATCGGCTTAATAACGAAGCAGTGTAAGAATCCAATCTCCCCCTCCTTTCCGCCCATCGTCCTGCCGTTCCGCCGTTTGTATTTTTACGTGCATCCTCCTTTTTTCCCTATTACTAATATAGTCGGCAGGGGCGAAAAACATTATCAAAAAAATGAAAGCAAAACAGCCTTTTTTCGTCCATGCATTCAAAAAGACCGTTGCTTCATGGCAACGGTCTCGATTCAATACAAAAAATCGAGAAGACGGCGGTCCGCCAAATTCGTATCGACCGGGCACACTTCGGCATCGCGCCCGTACTGCCACACCCACACATTTGCGCTGCAGGGCGGGGCCGCCGGCTGGTAGCGCGGCGCTTTTTGCTCTTTCGTCGTTCCCGGCCTTGGTGCGGCGCTCCAAATGACCGCCTGCACCGCCACTTGGTTGTTCCGGCTGACCGCCTCGCAATAGGCAACGGCGAAATCCCCTTTCGTCGGGTCCGCGTACAGCCCCGGCCGGTACCCGGTCGGATAGAGCGTTTCCACCCAAGCCGCGATCCAAGCCGCATCAACCGCAAAAAAGTCCTCGATATTGGCAAACAGCAGTTTATTTTTCGGAATGCCAAGCCGCCGCGCATGGAATACGGCGTTGCGCGCCGCCACCTGTCCGTTTGCATAGCCGACCGCCTCTCGGAAGGCGTTGTAGATCGGCAGCACTTTCACCCCATAGCTGCGGATGCGGGCGATCTCCTCCCGCGTCAATCCTTCCGATACGTTCGGCATCTCGACCAAATAGCGGCCCCAAAACTTCGGGTAGCCGAGCTCGGTTCGCACGCACTGAAACAGCTGATCCGTGACCACCTGCGCGGAATCGACTCCCCAAATGCCTCTTACCATCCTTCCCCCTCCTTTGCGGTCACGCTGCCATAGTTATGTATATGAGGGGGAGCGCTTGTTTTATACGGCTACCGGCGGCGCTTCCGTTCCTCCTTCGCCCAGTCGCCTTTCAACAACTGAAACCAGCCGTTGCGCTTAAACCAAACAAACATCGTCATGCCGATCACCGCCATGGTAGCCAATACAACAAAGTATCCGTACTTCCAGTGCAATTCAGGCATATAATCAAAGTTCATCCCATAAATGCCGGCAATAAAGGAGAGCGGCATGAAAATCGTCGTAATGGCCGTAAACGTCATCATAATGTTGTTCATTCGATTCGAGTTCAGCGACAAATAGCTGTCGCGGATATCTGCTGTAATCTCGCGGTTGGTCTCGATCATTTCCGACAGCTTCAATAAATGGTCGTAAATGTCGTGAAAATACAACTGTCGTTCTTTCATGCGCTGCAGGCGATCGGAGTGGATGATGCGGTACAACAAATCGCGCATCGGCACGATCGTCCGGCGCAGCTTCGACAAATCGCTGCGGATATCAAACACCTTTTCGATAATGTCGTGAATCGGTTCATTGTTCGTATTCTCCTCTAAATCGTTCAGCACGTCTTCAATATGGTAAAGCGGTGGAAAATAATCATCCACAAGCTTGTCGATCAGCCGGTACATGACGTGAAACGGCCCCTGCTGAACATCTTCTTCATGCTTCAATCGCTCCCACACCTCATCGACCGCGTGAATGGCCGACTTATGAAACGAAACGATGAAATTTTGCCCGACAAACAAATCGACTTCCTCAGCCTCCAGCGTCATCCCGGCAATGGCATGAAGCACAACAAACAAGTAGCGGTCATAAAAATCGAGCTTCGGCCGCTGCACATATTCGAGACAGTCTTCAATCGCCAGTGGGTGAAAACGGAAAAAGGAGGAGAGCAGCGCCGATTCCTCATCCGTCGGCTCATGAAAGTCAACCCAATACCATGAGACGTCCGGGCTGTTGACAAGCGTTACGTCAACATCATACAAAATCTCAAATTCTTTTGTCACGACACACGTGCGAATCATCGCCATCACCTTTGCCTTGTTCTCCTCTTATCATAACCGAAAAACTGTTAAGTCCCAACAAAAAACGGGTATAAAAATCATGTAGAGAAAAAATTGACAAAAAATATTTATCTAAATTTTCTTTACATTAGCATCAAAAACGACGATAATATAAGAAAGGGAACTGTTTCGTTCCCATATGGGAGGGACTGAATCATGTACGAAAAACAATACCCGAATGAAGGCGCCGTTTTGTTCAACCAGCCGGAAGAAAAAAGCAGCTACGGGCCGATGGCCGAACAAGTGCTGAAAGAAGCGATCTTCCAGTTTCAAAGAAAAAAACTGATGGAACAAATTGATGAAGCGCTCGCAGCCGGCAACAAGCCGTTGTTTTTCAAGCTTTCCGCCCAATATAACGACCTGTTGAAAAAATACGGCGCGTAAAAGGAGCGAACGAAGTTGGAAAGTGAATCGTCGATGACCAAGTGAGCCCCATTTCCGTTTGTGGGAACAATCCGGACGGAAAGGGGCTCATTTTTGTTTTTTCGTTTTCCTCGCCAATGGTACAATAGAAACAAAAAAGAAAGGTGGACAACCGTGAAACACCTCATTCAACCACGTGTTCAAGCCATTCAGTTATCAGGCATCCGCCAATTTTTCAACCTTGTCGCCGACCGGCCGGGACTTGTTTCCTTGACGATCGGCCAGCCGGATTTTCCAACACCCGAACATGTGAAAGCAGCCGCTCAGGAGGCGATCGCCGCCGATTTCACGACGTATACAGCGAACGCCGGCCTGCTGGAACTGCGCGAGGCGGCTTGCCAATTCGTCGCTGACAAGTACGGCCTTCGTTACACGCCGGACGAAGTCATCGCCACCGTCGGCGCCAGCCAGGCGCTTGATATTACGTTTCGCACCATTTTAGAGGAAGGAACAGAGGTGCTTCTTCCCGCACCAGTCTATCCCGGCTATGAACCACTCATTCGCCTGTGCGGGGCGAAACCGGTGTACATCGACACAAGGCCAAACGGTTTCCGTCTGTCGGCTGAGCTCATTGCGCCTTATTTGACGGAAAAGACGCGCTGCCTCGTTCTTCCATACCCATCAAATCCAACCGGGACGGCGCTGTCAGCCGAAGAGCTTGAGAACATCGCTTCCCTTTTGAAAGGACGGCCGATTTGGATCGTTTCCGATGAAATTTACAGCGAGCTCGTCTATCGCGGCCGCCATCACTCGATCGCCGAGTGGCTGCCGGAGCAGACGATCGTCATCAACGGTTTAAGCAAATCGCACTCCATGACCGGTTGGCGCATCGGGTTTGTCTTCGCTCCAGCGTTCGCCGTTGAACAAATGGTGAAAGTGCACCAATACAGCGTCTCGTGCACGTCATCGATCAGCCAAAAAGCGGCGGTGGAGGCGCTGACCGCCGGCAAACACGACGCCGAGGCGATGCGCGCCGCTTACGCCGAACGGCTTGAGTATGCCTATCATCGTCTCACCGCCATGGGGTTGCCGGTTGAGAAGCCGGATGGAGCCTTTTACTTGTTTCCGTCAATCGCCGCCTTTGGCATGTCTTCGTTTGATTTTGCCCTCGATGTCGTCGAAAACGCCGGCGTCGCCCTCGTTCCCGGCAGCGCCTTTTCCGAATACGGTGAAGGCCATGTCCGCCTGTCGTACGCTTATTCGCTCGATGTGCTCAAAGAAGGGCTCGACCGGCTCGAGCGGTATATCCAAACGAAGCGCCGCAGACCGTAATGGTTTTCAAAAATCGTATTGGCTTAGACCGCCATGCCCCCATAAGAAAAAGGCTGCTTTTCTTTCGACTTTTGTTCACCATTGGCTTTAGGGGAATATACAAGAAAAGGGGGTCCCAAAAGGATCGGGACACCCTCTTTCGTCTCTATATATACGCACTGACCGATTCTTCCGCACTATATTTTGTGTCTACCCTGAAGGCAGACAGCCTTTTGGGTCAGCCCCCTCTTCTTTACTTATGGCACAAGCAATAGCTTGCCATGCGTTTTCCGCCCCTGCAACAGCCGATGCACTTCAGAAGCCTGCTCAAGCGGGTAGACGCCGCCGATCATCAGCTTCAGGCTTCCTTCCTGCACCCACGCGAGCAATTCCCGCAAACTTTGTTCGTACAACGCCCGCTTTTTCATGATTTGCGGCAAGAAAAAGCCGATCACTGACCAGTTTTTCGCCATCAGCCGGACTGGATTGAGACGCGTCATTTCCCCGCTCGCCGCCCCATATACGACCAGGCGGCCGAACGGAGCAAGGCAATCGAGCGTCTGATGAAAGACATCGCCGCCCGCCATTTCCAAAGCGACATCGACGCCGCGCCCACCGGTCGCCTCCATCACGTCCGCAGCCCAGCTGTCTTTTGTATAATCAATGGTGACATCAGCGCCAAGCTGTTTGGCGAGCGCTCGTTTTTCCTCCGTGCTTGCCGTGGCGATGACCATTTTGGCGCCGAACCGTTTCGCCAATTGGACGGCAATCGTCCCAACGCCGCCGGCTGCGGCATGAACGAGCACCGTCTCCCCTTCTTCCAAGCGGCCCATCGTTTTGAGAATATGGTAGGCGCTTAGCCCTTGCACCGGCAAGGCCGCCGCCTGGCGGGCATCCATTCCATCCGGAAGCGGCACGACCGCCCGTTCATCGACAGCGACAAACTCAGCGTAGCCGCCGGATTCGATCAACGCGACGACGCGTTGCCCCGGGCGGATCGTTTGCACTTCCGGACCAACTTCACGGACAACGCCGGCCACTTCCGTCCCAGGGATGAACGGAAGCGGCGTCGGCACAACATAGCGGCCTTCCCGTCGGGCTGTATCCGCATAGTTGACGCCAATCGCTTCAGCTTCAATCACGACTTGCCGCCCCGTGGGTTTCGGACGTTCGCCTTCACAAACACGCAAGACATCCGGTCCACCGTATTCAACGAATTGGACAAATTTCATGGCGATATCCCCTCTTTCGTTACTTTTGTCGACGCCATATTGCGCAGTTCCAGGCCGAACGGCCCCAGCTCAAGTTTTGGAACGGCAGAAAGCGACCCGTGCCGGTTGATGTAGTCGATTTCTTTTTCCAAGCCGTACGCCGTCATCCAACGGCCGACGCGCGAGGCAGACAACACTTCTTTCGCCTTTCCTTCATCTGAATATTGCCGGTAAAAGAACCATGCGGCCGTCGCGCTGTCGGACAGCTCCGCCGCGTTGATCCCTTGCTCGATCAAGCAGTGCACAAAGTAGCCGGCGCCATAAAAGTCTTCTAGGCAAAAACGGCCCGACGAGCCGGAACAAATCACAATGATCGTCTCTTCCTGATGCAAACGGCAAATATGCTCGCTGACCGCCGGGCTGTTCAGCAAGCTCGCCGCGTACACCGCACGGGCTGGCTGAGCTCTGCGAATCGCCACCGTGCCATTGGTCGTCGATAGCACGACTGTTTTCCCTGGACAAACCGTTTGCAAAAATAGCGGCGCCGGCGGATGAAAACCGGCGATCGTCCGCCCTTCGTATTCGCCGACGAGCTCATAGCTGCCCTCTGGCAAGCGAAGCGCGATCTCCTTGGCCTCCTCGGCATCGCGCACCGGGATCACCGAACGAGCGCCGGCAGCGAGAACTGCTGTAATCGACGAGGTGGCAAGCAAAACATCGAACACGACAGCCACCTTTCGATCAGCAAGCGCCATCTCATCAATGTCTTCTTTGCGCAGCACGACATGCACTTTTGTCATCACGCCGCCTCACCGTCCTGTCGCCAGCTGCCATGCATGCTCAATGAGCGCTTCGACAAACTGGCCAAAATGGCGAAACCGCTCATCGTTCGTCTGTCCGCGGCGGTAGCGGTAATAAATTTGCTGGCAAATGACCGCTAATTTAAAGTAGGCAAACGTTAAATAAACGTGTATATCGGACACATCACGTCCACTTTTTTTGGCATATGCCTCAATAAACTGTTCGCGCGTATAAAAACCGGGACGGACGGTGACCGGCGCGCGGCCAAACCCACTTTTAATGAGTGGAGGATCGTCTTCCTCAATCCAATAACTCATGGCCACCGCCAAATCGGCAAGCGGATCCCCGACCGTCGACATCTCCCAATCAAACAGCCCAACCATTTTGGTGATGTCGTCTTTGGCAAACAAAGCGTTATTCAGCTTAAAATCGTAATGGATTACGGTTGCTTCGCGCTGCGGTGGAATATGAGAAGCGAGCCACTTCATCAGCGCCTCGGCTTCCGGAATATCATCCGTCTTGGCCCGCTCATAGCGCTGGATCCATCCGTGCACTTGCCGTTCCATAAATCCATCCGGCTTTACCATCTGAACGAGGCGTGTGTTCGTATAATCAATTTGATGGATACGGACAAGCGTCTCGACCATCGTCTCGGAAATGCCGCGGCAAACCTCCTCCGTCGGAGTGATGCCATCGGGAAAATCACTGTCAATCACGACGCCATGCCGCCGCTCCATGACGAAAAACGGACTGCCGATCACCGATTCGTCTTCACAAAAATAGAATGGTTTCGGGGCGAGCGGGAACAGCGGATGGATTTCAGAAAGCCACGTGCTCTCCCGCTTCATATCATGCGCTTTCGGCGGCACCGGGCCAAACGGCGGCCGGCGCAGCACCGCCTCCCACTCCCCACAGCGGAGCAAATACGTCAAATTCGACCGGCCGGCGGAAAATTGCTGGATCTCGAGCTCCCCATCCGGCATGTCCGGCAGCACCGTGCGCAAAAACTTGGCCAGCTTCCCTGCCGGCAGTTCTTCCCCCTTGCGCACTGGAATAATCGCTGTCATCTCCCTCTCCCCCTTGGTCAACAATTCAAGCGCGCCATTGCCGCCGCACGAACAGCATCCATCGACACACCTCGGATCAAACTTGTTTGTCTCTCTTTTCACTCGGCTTTCGAGACAGACGGCGCGCTCATGCCATCAAGCAGGATCTCCACCATCTGCTTCGCCACCTCGGCATCGGTCAGCTCTCCGTCCGGACGAAACCATTGGTAGCTCCAATTGGCCGCCCCAAGAACGGTAAGCGTGGCGATCGATGGTGACAAATCGCAGCGCAGTTCACCGCTTTTCATTCCTTCCTCAATCAACGACTGCAGCCGATAGCGGAACAAATCGCGCTTTTCTTTTACTTTTTGTAAATGCTCCTCACTCAAATGCTTCATTTCACGAAAAAAAATGCGAGCTTCCCTTCCTTGCCGCTCGACATTATGAATGAGCATGAAGATAATGTCATACAGCTTCTCCCGCAACGGGCGCCGTTTATCGCTTATAATGCGCTCCTCTTCGTCAAGCAGCCCTTCAATGTAGCGAAGGTGAATATCCATCAACAGTTCTTCTTTGCTTGTAAAATAGTAATAAAACGTCCCTTTTGTCACCCCGAGGGCGTCAACGATGTCTTGGATCGATGTTTCGCTGAACCCATTTTGTTCAAACAGCTCAATGCTGGCAGCCATAATTTTCTCCTTCATGTTTTTACACCTCTTGCCTAAAATGTAGTCGCTGCCAGCTATTGTACCATAAAACGGCCAAGCCTGCTTCGGACTTGGCCGAAAGCCCTCTGTTATTGCGGGCGGGACGCCTCTTCACGCAAGGCGCGGCGCAAAATTTTCCCGACGTTCGTCTTCGGCAGTTCGGCACGGAACTCGACAATGCGCGGCACTTTGTACGCCGCTAAGTTTTTTCGGCAATGGGCGATGATCTCTTCCTCGCTTGCTTGCATCCCCTCTTTCAGGACGATGATCGCCTTCACCGTTTCGCCGCGGTACGGATCAGGCACACCAACTGCCGCCGCCTCTTTCACCGCTGGATGTTCGTACAGCACTTCTTCGATTTCACGCGGATAAATGTTATAGCCGCCGGCGATGATCAGATCTTTTTTCCGGTCGACAATCGTCACATACCCTTCCTCGTCAATCGAAGCCAAATCGCCAGTGTACAGCCATTCGTCGCGCAGCGCCGCCGCCGTTTCTTCCGGCATGTTCCAATAGCCTTTCATCACTTGCGGTCCACGGATAATCAGCTCGCCGACTTCGCCTGGCGGCAGCTCTTGCGTGCCAGTCGCCACATCGACGACTTTGTACTCGGTCAGCGGCATGCCGATGCCGACCGTGCCTGGCTTGCGCGCCGCAAACGGCGGATTGCAATGCGTCACTGGCGAGGCTTCGGACAAGCCGTATCCTTCAAGGATAACCGCTCCCGTTTTCGCTTCGAAATCGCGCATCAATTCAAGCGGCATCGGCGCGCTGCCGCTGTTGCACGTTTTAATGCTACTGATGCCGTATTGCTCGACTCCAGGAGTATTTGTAATAGCGACATACATCGTCGGCACGCCTGGAAACACGGTCGGTTGCTTGTCGCGAATCGTCTCCAACACTTCTTTCAGCTCAAAGCGCGGCAGCAAAATGTTTTCCGCTCCTTGGTAAATGGCCAAGTTCATTCCCGACGTCATCGCGAACACGTGGAACAACGGGATGACAGTTAAATATCGCTCTTTCCCGAACTCAAATGTCCCTTTGAAAAATTCGGCGCATTGCAAGACGTTGGCGAAAATGTTGCGGTGGGTGAGCATCGCCCCTTTTGAGCGCCCTGTCGTCCCGCCAGTATATTGCAACACAGCGACGTCATGCGTTGATTCGATCGACACCGGGCGCACAGCTCCGCTTCCTGCAGCAAGAAATTCGTCAAACGTGACATCTCCTTCAGCCAGCGAAACGGATGGCGGCGCTCCGAAGCTGACAGTGATCGCTTGTTTGACGGCTGTCTCCCCTCTGACGGCGGCAAGGCGCGGATAAAGCGGTTCATAAATGACGATCGTCTCGGCGCCGGAGTCTTTGAGCAAATAGGCAAGTTCGCGCTCAACAAGCATCGGGTTCACTTGTGTGACGATCGCGCCCGCCTGCAAAATGCCGTAGTAAGCGATGACATACTGCGGGCAGTTCGGCAGCATAATCGCGACGCGGTCGCCTTTTTGCACCCCAAGCGCCTGCAGGCTTGAGGTGAAACGGTTGACCGCCGCCTCAAGCTCGGCATAGGTGATCGTCTTGTCGTAAAATGTCAGCGCCGGCTGGGAGCCGAATTCCGCCGCTCGTTCATGCAGTACATCGCATACCGTTTTGTCGGGAATATCCATATAGAACGAAATGTGTTCCGGATAAAGAGACAACGCCCGTTTTTCGCTCATTTGCGTTTCCCCCTTTTTTAATTAAATGCCGGTCGCATGGCTGCCGCCGTCAACGACGAGGAGCGCGCCCGTGACAAAGGCGGACGCCGGGGAAGCGAGAAACAAGACGGCCCCTTTCAAGTCATCTTCGCCGCCAAAGCGGCCGAGCGGCGTATGCTCGAGCACTTTTTTCCCAACGCGTTCAAGAACGACTTTTGACATTTTCGTCGGGAAAAAGCCCGGCGCCACCGCGTTGACGCGAATTCCGTGCTTCCCCCATTTGGCTGCTAGGTCCCTCGTAAACGTAATAACCGCCCCTTTGCTCGTGTTGTAGCCGATCGTATTTAAAATGTCCGGGTGCGTGCCGCCAAGGCCAGCGACGGAAGCGATATTGATGATGGAACCGCCGGTTTGTTTGGCGATCATCACCTTGCCGACCGCCTGGCTCATGAGAAACGTGCCGGTAACGTTGACGTTGATCACCTTTTGCCATGCCTCAAGCGGCATTTCCTCGACCGGCGCTCCCCACGTCGCTCCGCTGTTGTTGACTAAAATGTCGATGCCGCCAAACTCTTTGACGGTCGTTTCGACGACATGTTTGACCTCCTCCGGATTCGTCACATCGCACCGCAGCGCCAGCGAACGGACGCCGAGCTGTTCAAGCTTTTCTTTCACTTGCTCGCACGCTTCCACTTTCCGCGAACAAACGACGACGTTCGCCCCGGCTTCGGCAAGACCGACGGCAATTTGCTCGCCGAGCCCGCGCCCACCGCCAGTGACAATGGCGGTTTTCCCCTCGATTTTAAATAAGTCCAACACATGCATACGACCACTTCCTCTCCCTTATTGTTGATATTGCCGCAATTCAAGCTTGGCAACTTGCTCTTTATGCACTTCGTCCGGCCCATCGGCCAGACGGAGCGTGCGCGAGTTCGCCCACATGGCGGCAAGCGGAAAATCGTTGCTCACCCCAGCGGCGCCAAACGCCTGAATGGCACGGTCGATGACCTTCAAAGCGACATTGGGCGCCACCACTTTAATCATCGCAATTTCTTTGCGCGCCGCTTTGTTGCCGACCGTATCCATCATGTACGCCGCCTTTAGCGTCAGCAAGCGCGCCTGCTCGATCTCAATGCGCGACTGGGCGATCCACTCGCGGATGACGCCGTGTTCAGCGAGCGGCTTGCCGAACGCCACCCGCGACTGTACGCGCCGGCACATGAGTTCAAGCGCTCGCTCCGCCGCTCCGATGAGGCGCATGCAATGGTGGATCCGTCCCGGGCCAAGCCGGCCTTGAGCGATGGCGAACCCTTTTCCTTCGCCCCAAATGATGTTTTCTTTCGGCACGCGCACATGGTCATACGTAATTTCGGCATGCCCGTGCGGCGCATGGTCAAAGCCGAACACCGGCAGCATCCGTTCGATTTTCACGCCCGGCGTATCAAGCGGAACGATGATCATCGACTGTTGCTCATGTTTTGGCGCATCGGGGTTCGTTTTTCCCATCACGATGGCGACTTTGCAGCGCGGGTCGCCGGCGCCAGACGACCACCATTTCCGTCCGGTGATGACATACTCATCGCCGTCGCGAACGATCGAAGCGCGAATGTTCGTCGCATCGCTCGACGCGACATCCGGCTCCGTCATCGAAAAGCACGAGCGGATTTCTCCGTTCAAGAGCGGGATGAGCCACTTTTTCTTTTGCTCCTCTGTGCCATAGCGGACGAGCACTTCCATATTGCCCGTATCGGGCGCATTGCAGTTGAACACTTCCGGGGCGATGAGCGAACGGCCCATTATTTCGCAAAGCGGCGCGTACTCCACATTCGTTAATCCCGCGCCGTATTCGCTGTCTGGCAAAAATAAATTCCAAAGCCCTTCTTTTTTCGCCTTTTCCTTTAATTCTTCGATGATCGGCGGCACGCCCGACCATCTCGACTCTTGTGCGTTCAGCTGCTCCTCATACACCCTCTCGTTCGGATAAATGTAATCCTCCATGAAAGCGCTTAATTTTTTGATCAACTCTTTCACTTTTGGTGAATAAGAAAAGTCCATATGCTCCCCTCCCTTTTATACTAACCGGTTGGTATGTTGTTTCTACTTTTACTATACCTCTACCAAAGGAAATATTCAATATTTTTCGATAAATACATCCGAATTTGCGCTTCCCATCTCCCCTGCTTCGCTGAGAAGACAGAGAAGATAAAAAAGGGCGAACAACCGCCCCGATTACGCCTTAACATACCGCTTGTATAGCGCTTGCGTGCCGCTGTTTTCCTCACCGGCTTGCGCCAACTCTTCGTACAGTTGTTTGGCGAGCGCCAGGCCTGGCAGCGGCAAGTTCATCCGCTCGGCTTCCTCAAGCGCAATTTTCATATCTTTAATGAAATGCTTGACGTAAAACCCAGGAGCAAAATCTCCTGACAACATGCGCGGCGCCAAGTTGCTCAGCGACCAGCTGCCGGCTGCCCCTTTGGCGATGCTTTCAAGCACTTTGAATGGATCAAGACCAGCCCGCTTCGCATACGCCATTGCCTCGCACACCCCAATCATGTTCGTCGCGATGGCAATTTGGTTGCACATTTTCGTATGCTGGCCGGCTCCAGCTCCTCCTTGCCGCACGATGTTCGTGCCAAGCCGCTCGAGAATCGGCTTGCACGCCAAAAAGACGTCCTCATCACCGCCGACCATAATCGTCAACGTTCCTTCGCGCGCGCCGATGTCGCCGCCGGACACCGGGGCGTCCAAAGCATGGATGCCCTTTTGCTTGGCCGCCTCGTAAATCGATTGCGCGAGCGTCGGCGTTGACGTCGTCATATCGATGACATATGTTCCCGGCCGCGCATTCTCCAAAATGCCGCCCTCGCCGAAATACACTTGCTCGACATCGTGAGGATAGCCGACCATCGTGATGACGACATCCGACTCCCGCGCCAAATCAGCGACCGTTTCCTTCCAAACCGCTCCTTCTTGAAGCAAACCTTCCGCCTTTTCTCTTGTGCGCGTATAGACGAGAAGCGGATAGCCCGCCTTCAGCAAGTGGCGCGCCATGCTTTTCCCCATGACGCCAAGGCCGATGAATCCGATCGTTTTCATCCGGTCTCCCCTCCTGTCGGTTTGCCTTAAATCGCCTTCACCATGCCGCCATCGACAATGAGCGCTTGACCAGTAACGTACGAATTCGCTTCGGACAGCAAGAAGACGACGACATTGGCAAACTCTTCCGGGGTTCCGTAGCGGCCGAGCGGAATGGCGCTTTTCATGCGCGCTTCCATTTCTTCTTTCGTAATGCCGAGTTTCTCGGCATTCACTTTGTCCAAAAAGGCGACGCGCTCCGTCGCGATCCGACCAGGAGCCACCGTATTGATTAAAATGCCATCCGGAGCCAGCTCAACAGCAAGCGTTTTCGTCAGCCCAACGATGCCAGTGCGGAACGTGTTGGATAAAATAAGTCCCGGAATCGGCTCTTTAATCGATGATGAGGCGATGTTGACAATTTTTCCTCCCTTTTTCTTTAAGTAAGGGAGCGCTTCGCGAATGAGGCGAATATAGCTCAACAAATTGAGCTCAAACGCATATTGCCAGTCTTCGTCGCTCACCGTTTCAAACGTTCCCGCCGGAGGGCCGCCGGCGTTGTTGACGAGCAAATCGATCGTCCCAAACGTCTCGACCGTTTTGGCGACAAGCTGGCGAATGTCGTCGGCGTTGGTGACATCTGTGCGCGTATAAGCGACGCGTCCCTTATGTAAACTGTTCAATTCTTCCGCCACTTCGTGCAACTTTTCTTCGTTTCGGCTCGTGATCATCACGTTTGCTCCTTCAAGCACAAGCGCCCGGGCGATCGCCTTGCCAAGCCCTTGGCTCGAGGCAGCGACAAGCGCCGTTTTTCCCGCCAATCCAAGTTCCATCGTCATCCCTCCAACAAAAGAATGGTGTTACGTAACCATATTCGCGCTCATTCGTCATTTTCCTTCTTTCGATCAGCGAAAAAAGTGATCCGCTGGGCGGATCACCTCTCTTCGAAAAGCGACTGAAACCGTTTCATCCCTTCCTCGACGTCAAGGCGATCAACGTGAAACGGATTCGGATTGGCATCCTTCATCGGATCAGCATCAGTCCGCACCCCAATCGCCTCGGCGCCGTCGGCGGTCGGATCGTTGATGACGCTTTCGCGGGCGCCGTCGCGGTAAAACATGTGCGGGTGATCGTTTCGTCCACGCTCTGGCATCAAATTCCCCCCCTTTTTTCCGGTAGTGTTCCGTAAGACATGGAAAATCATTCACCGATCAAGGAAAGGCGGGGAAAAAGAAAGAGCCCGCGCATCGCAGGCTCCCCTTTTCCTTCCTAATCAACTTTCAAGCAGCAAATCTTCCGGATTTTCGATCAAGTCTTTCACCGTTTTTAAGAACCCTACGGCCTCTTTGCCATCGATGATGCGGTGGTCGTATGACAAGGCGACGTACATCATGGGACGGTTTTCGATCCGCTCTTCATCGACGGCGACCGGACGCAGTTTGATCGAATGCATCCCTAAAATGCCGACTTGCGGCCCGTTGAGAAGCGGGGTCGACAGAAGCGAACCGAACACACCGCCGTTCGTGATCGTAAACGTGCCGCCTTGCAAATCGGCGAGCGACAACTTGTTGCTGCGCGCTTTCGCTGCCAATTCGGCAATGTCGCGCTCAATTTCAGCGAAGTTTTTCCGGTCGCAGTCGCGCACAACCGGAACGACAAGCCCTTCGTCCGTCGACACGGCGACGCCGATATCATAATATTTTTTCAACAAAATTTCGTCGCCTTGAATTTCCGCGTTGACGTACGGATATTTTTTCAGCGCCGCGACAGCCGCTTTGACGAAAAAGGACATAAAGCCGAGGCGGACGTCATGCTCTTCGAAAAATTTATCTTTTTTCCGCTTGCGCAAATCGATGACCGCCGACATGTCAATTTCGTTAAATGTCGTCAACATCGCGGTCGTTTGCGTCACTTCCAGCAGCCGTTTGGCGATCGTTTGCCGACGGCGCGACATTTTTTCGCGGATGACCGGCTTGCCGGCCTCAGCGGTTGGAACGGCGGCCGGCGTCGACGTCGGCGCGGCTTGCGGCGCCGGCTGCGGAGCGGCGGCCGGTTGTGCGGCAAACGAGGCGACGTCTTGTTTGCGCACGCGCCCAAGCGGATCAACGGTCGGCACTTGCGTCAAATCAATTCCTTTTTCGCGCGCCATCTTTCGAGCGGCCGGCGAGGCGATCGGTCGTTGGCCCGGAGCTTGGGCGGCCGCGACTGGCTGCGGCGCTGGCTGTTCATTGCTGTCGGCCGGCGCGACCGTTTCCGTTTCATCGGCTGGCTGCGGAGCAGCTTGCAAAGCGGCAGTCGGTGCTGCCGCTCCTTCGCCGATAATGGCGATCGCTTGGCCAACCGCAACCGTATCGCCTTCATTGGCCAGCAGCTGCTGCAAAACACCCGACTCTTCTGCCATAATTTCCACGTTCACTTTATCCGTTTCAAGCTCGCAAATTGATTCTCCTTTTTCCACGTAGTCGCCCGGTTTTTTCAGCCATTGGGCGATCGTTCCCTCCGTGATGGATTCTGCTAACTCTGGGACTTTGATCTCAGCCACGTTGATGCCCTCCTCAAATGTTCCGTAGTCATCATTCATGCTTCGTCAATGCACAGCGGATGATGCGCTCTTGCTCTTTTCGGTGGACGACCGGATCGCCTTCCGCCGGGCTCGCCCGCCGGCGCCGCCCGATATAGCTGACATCGACACCGTCTGGGGCAACGGCACGCAGGTGCGGCTCCATATACGTCCACGCGCCCATGTTTTTCGGTTCTTCCTGCACCCAGACGAGCTCTTTGACGTTCGGATAGCGGGCGATGATGTCTCTCACTGCTTCTTCCGGGAATGGGTACAGCTCTTCAATGCGCACGATATGCAGCCAGTCAAGACCTTCCATTTTGCCGATTTGTTCCGCCAAATCGATCATCAATTTGCCGGTGCCAAACACGATGCGTTCCACTTTGCCAGCGTCAGCGCCCAATCCCGGCTGTTCCAGCACCGGCGAGAACGCACCGTCAACGAACGCTTCCGCATCCGATGCCGCCAGCGGATGGCGGAGCAAACTTTTCGGCGTCATAATGATGAGCGGGCGAACTTCTTCCCTTGTCAACAGCGCCGCCTGCCGCCGCAAAATATGGAAATATTGCGCGGCCGTCGATAAGTTGGCAACCGTCCAGTTGTTTTCCGCCGCCAGCTGCAAAAAGCGCTCGACGCGGCCGCTTGAATGTTCAGGGCCTTGCCCTTCGTAGCCGTGCGGCAATAGCATGACAAGCCCGGATTTTTGCCCCCATTTCGCCCGGCCGGATGAAATGAATTGATCAAACATCACTTGCGCCATGTTGGCGAAGTCGCCAAATTGCGCTTCCCAAAGCACGAGCGTCTCCGGCGCGTAAACGTTGTAGCCGTATTCATAGCCGAGCACGGCGGCTTCCGTCAGCGGGCTGTTGTACACGACAAACGACGCTTTGGCGCCGCTGATGTGGTGAAGCGGCACATACTCTTCTCCGGTTTTCACGTCATGGAGCACCAAATGGCGCTGCGCAAACGTGCCGCGCTGCGAATCTTGCCCGGTCAAGCGGATCGGCACGCCGTCTTGCAAAATCGTGGCAAACGCTAAAATTTCCGCGTGCGCCCAATCGACTTTGCCGTTTTGCGCAAACACGCCGCTTCGCCGTTTTAAAATGCGCTCAAGCTTGTTAAAGACGTTGAATCCGTCCGGAAACTGCAGCAATTCTTCATTCACCCGATGGAGCACGTCTTTCGCCACGCCCGTTTTCACTTCCGGCAGCCGATCGACGACCGGTTTGGGCGGATCCATGATGAAATCGAGCTCGTCTTCGTTTTTCGGCACCCGTTCGTAGGCGATTTTCAGCCGTTCGGCCACCTCTTGCTCCATTTCGTCGACTTCCCGCTCGGTGATGATCCCTTTTTCCATCAATTTTTGCGCATACAGCTGGCGCACGGTCGGATGTTGGTTGATGATCGCGTACATCGTCGGGTTCGTCGCCATCGGCTCATCCATTTCATTATGACCGAAACGGCGGTAACCGATTAGGTCAATGACAAAGTCTTTTTTAAACCGCTGGCGGTAGGCAAACGCCAAGCATGCGGCCGCCAAACAAGCCTCCGGGTCGTCGGCATTGACGTGCACAATCGGCACCTCAAACCCTTTCGCCATATCGGAAGCATACGTCGTCGAGCGTGAATCGTAGCTTTCCGTCGTAAAGCCAATCATGTTATTGGCGATGATATGGATCGTCCCGCCGGTCGTATAGCCGCGCAGCTGGCTTAAGTTGAGCGTTTCCGCGACGATCCCTTGTCCCGGGAACGCGGCATCGCCGTGAATCAAGATGGCAAACGACGCATCAGTATTTTGCACCGGCACTCCTGGTTTTGTCCGATCCTCTTGCGCGGCGCGCGTGTAGCCAAGCACAACCGGGTTGACCACTTCAAGGTGGCTCGGGTTGTTGGCGAGCGTGATCCGCATCGTATGCGCGCTTTTATTGCGAAGGCGGCGCGCCGCCCCTAAGTGGTATTTGACATCGCCCGTCCACCCGTACGTGATCGCCACTGACCCTTCAGACGGAATGAAATTTTTGCTTTCCGCATGCTGAAACTCGGCGAAAATCATTTCGTACGGCTTGCCGAGCACATGGGCAAGCACATTCAGCCGGCCGCGGTGCGCCATGCCGATGTTGACAGCGTCGATTTCATGTTCGATCGCTTGGCGGACGAGCTCATCCAAAAGCGGCACCATGGAATCAAGCCCTTCGATCGAAAACCGTTTTTGCCCGACATACGTCCGGTGGATGAACTTTTCAAACCCTTCCACTTCCGTCAGGCGGCGCAACAAAGCGACCCGCTCTTTGTTCGCCAAGCTCGGGTAATACGCTCCGGACTCGATTTGCTGAATGAGCCAGTTCCTCTCTTCGAGATTATGTACTTGCGAGAATTCGAACGCGATTTTGTCCGTGTAAATTTTGCGCAAATGCAAGATGGCATCCCAGCCGTTTTTGACATGCGCCGGAGCGTGCGGGCAAAGAAACGCGACCGGAATGCGCTTTAAGTCCTCTTCGGTTAAGTCGTATTCGTCAAGCTCCAAGCGGCGCAGCTTTTTCTCCTTTTTGACAAGCGGATTCGTATCGGCAACCAGATGGCCATAATGGCGAATGCTGTCCGCCAGCTTGACAGCGGCGACAAGCTTGCTGAAGGCGTTCGGCGTTTCCGGCAGCCGAAATGTTTGGTGTGTTTGTGCCACACCGCCGTCTGCCGGTGAAACCGGCTCTTCGACAACCGGCGCCCCCCACTGTTCGAATAATCGTTTCAGTTCCGGGTCGACACTGTCCGGGTCATCGAGATACTGTTCATACATGTCGATGACATAACCGAGGTTCGGCCCGTAAAACTGGCTCCACGGTTGAGCGTAGTTCGTCTGTTTTGCCATCGTGAAAAAACCTCCACCTTGTTTTCGCATCGTTTGGGCTGGCAACAGCTATGCATAAAAGTCCTCATTGCGCTGCCAGCATCCCCAAACGTACAGCAAAATAACGGTATAAACGTTTTCACTGTTTATTTTAGCACTATCGCCCACTAAAATCGACGAAGAAGCTGAAAAAATTTCACTTATTATCATTGTATGAATACAAAAAAGATCGTGACTGCACGGCGGCGGGACATTCATGATTTTAAGTAAACGCCGACCGACATTCATCTCCCGCTTATTTTGGACTGCACCCTGTACAAAGCGAAAGTGAAAGTCTCCTATTCGAAAATGATTGAACGCTCTCTTGCCTGCGCAAACGTTTAGCGGTGGGAGATTCTTTGGAACAACCGCTCCACGACAGGCTTGCCAGCCAAGCCATCCTCGTGTGTCCCACGGTTCCGTTGTCTTACGAAGACAGCAAGCGAAATCCTTCTTTTTTTGGGCGGCGTTAGGGAACATCCTTGATGCTTCATCCCCCACTTACGCACGCGGAAATGGGAGCCTTCTCGGCTGGAGATGATAAAAAAGGCGCCCCGTTGCCGCTAGGACGCCTTCCATTTTTTATGAAATCTTAAACTTCTCAACCAGTTGTTTCAACTGCCGGCTCATTTCGCTTAACGCCTCCGCCGATTCGGTCACCGTCGAAAGCGCCTGCAGCTGGTCATCAGCGGAAGCGGCCACTTCTTCCGCCGCTGCCGCTGCTTGTTGGGCGATGGCGGCGATGTTTTGCATCGCCCCGACGACATCGTCTTTGCTCGCGTTCATCCGCTTTGCTTCCTCCATAATCCCAGCGAGCGCTGTTGCCACTTGCTCCATCATGCCAGTGATTTTGACAAATGAATCGCCGGTCGTGTGCACCGCTTCCCGCTGTTCGTCGTACGCCTGCTTGGAGCGGCGGACCGCCTCCATCACCAGCCCGGCTTGCTGCTGGATGGCGGCGATCGTCGCGCGGATCATCTCCGTCGCTTTCGCGGATTGTTCGGCCAGCTTGCGCACCTCATCGGCGACAACGGCAAACCCTTTCCCATGCTCGCCAGCCCGCGCCGCCTCGATGCTGGCGTTTAACGCCAGCAAATTCGTCTGTCCGGAAATGGCCGTGATCGTTTGAATGACACCGTCAATTTCATCCATCTTTTTCACAAGGTCGCTAATGACATTTTCTACAGACTCGAGTTCATTTTTCGCTTCCTCCGATTTTTTCTGCAAAATGTTTAAATGCTCCAAGCCGTCGTAGCTCGCGGTTTTCGTTTCATCGGACAGCGACTCCATGCCAGCCGTCGCATTCGTGACCGCTTCGATTTGCTGCGACAGCGCCGTCGTCCGCTCATTGATCGTATCAAGGCTTCCTGCTTGATCGGTCGTTCCTTTGGCGATTTCGCCGATCGCTTTCGCCACTTGTTCGCTTGTGGCCATCGTTTCTTCGGAGACAGCGCTCAAATGGTCGGCCGAAACGGCCAATTCATTGACCGAGCGGTTCACCTCGCTGATCAGCATCCGCATATGGTCGATCATGTCATTGAAGTGGCGGGCGAGGCGGCCAATCTCATCTTTGGCAGTGATGCGCGCGTGCACCGTCAAGTCGCCGCCCGCCGCCTTTTCGACTTGCTCTTGCAGCGCAGCAATCGGCCTTGTGATCGAACGCGCCAAGAAATAGACGGCAACAAGCGCTACAACGAGCGCAATGACGGTAATGACAAGCATGTTCTTCCCAATGGAACGGCTCATGGCGGCTAAGTCTGCTTCTTTATAGACAGCGCCGACTTTCCAGCCGAGCTCTGGAATCGTAGTGAAGTAAATCACCCGCCGTTCGCCGTCTTGCTCATATTCGTGCATTCCTTTTTCATGCTCGAGCATATAGCGGACCGTCGCGTTTTTCGCCATGTTTTTCCCCTTGTATTGTGGGTGGACGACCGCCGTCCCCTTCGCGTCAAACAGCACCGGATAGCCGTGATAGCCGACGTCGCTCGCATTGACGATTCTTGTCACCGCATCGAGCGTCATATCGATGCCGATGACCGCAGCAATGCGGCCGTTTTCGCTCACCGCTTTGGCCAACGTCACAACGTGCTTGCCGGTAATCGCATCGACGTACGGTTCGGTCCACACCACTTCATCCGGCCGCTTCATCGCCGCTTTATACCACGGGCGGCTCGTCGGATCGTATCCGTCCGGGAGCTCTGTCATCGGCGATATATACATTTTCTTCTGCTCAGTGCCAATATAGATGAATTGCACATTCTCATGCAGGCGCAAAAACGTGCGGAACTGTTTCTCAAGCTGCAGCCACATTTTTTCATCTTGAACCATTTGCAAAGCCAACGGCGATTCACTGAATTGCACTAAGCTATTCTCCTCACTTTGAAAACTGTCGCGAATATCGCCGAGCAGTCCGTCAAGCGCCGTCTGCGCCCGCTGTTTCACGTCAGCATCCACCATCTTCCGCATTTGCACAACCCCAACGAGTTGTGTTGCTGCCAATGAAATCACTAACAATAAAGCCATCAAGACGATCAATTTGCTGCGCAATGTCCGGAACACTCTCTATTTCTCCCCTCTGTTTCCTCTTTTTGTCGCACTAATTTTCATTATACAAAGGACGATCGGCCCCCGTCTATAGGAGGACCTTCTTAATTCATACATAACGAATCGACGCACATGAGACAATAAACGAGAGGAAGGTGAATGACAATTGGGCGCCATCGAACACGAAGGATATCGATTTGAGATCGAATACAGCGTCCTGTTGCAAAAAGGGGCGCTGCATGTTTACCGCAACGGCGAATTCATCGATGAAATTGTGTTTCCCTTTCGCGGCGAAAAGCCCGATGAACAGCAAATTGAAGCGCTTGTGAGCGAGTATGTCGAGCAAAAAGCCCGCGGCCGCTAACAGCGGCCGTTTTCTTTTCTTGCCATTTTTTCGAGTTTTCCGTTATGATGAGGGTAAAAAAAGCAAGGGGGATCGGCATGTACTATAAACGTTTATACGTCTTTGACGGCAACACCCCGCGCGAAGCGGTCATCCGCAACTATACGACAGACGACTTTGCTGATCTCATCCGCGTGCAGCAAGAAAGTTTTCCGCCCCCGTTTCCATCGGAGTTATGGTGGAACGAACAACAGCTTCACAACCATGTCACCTTGTTTCCCGAAGGAGCGCTTTGCATCGAAGTCGGCGGGCGCATCGTCGGATCGATGACTGGCTTGATCGTTGACTTTGATCCAGCCCATACCGATCATACATGGGAAGAGATCACCGACGGCGGCTACATCCGCAACCACCGCCCGGATGGCAACACGCTTTATGTCGTCGACATTTGCGTCTCGCCGCCATACCGGAAGCTCGGCCTCGGCAAGTGGCTCATGCAGTCGATGTATGAAGTCGTCGTCCATCTCGGCCTCGACCGGCTGCTCGGCGGCGGGCGGATGCCTGGCTACCATCGTTACGCTAATGAATTATCACCCGAAACCTACATCGACAAAGTGGTTGCTGGCGAGCTGAACGATCCGGTCATTACGTTTTTGCTCCGTTGCGGGCGAACGCCGCTTGCGATTGTCCGTAATTATTTAGAAGACGAAGAATCGCTCAACCATGCCGTGTTAATGGAATGGCGCAATCCATTTAGGCAGATGACCAAAAAAAATTAACAGACACCAAATGACAGGAATTGTCGGCAACGAACGCAAAAAAATAAGGTTCATCACCACAACGTGTACTTGACAAGCGAGGCTTTTTCTCGTGTCACCATGTAGGAAAATCGTTGATTTACTGATTTTCCTTATGCATGTAAGCAAGACATGATCTGAAACAGTCAAGTACAACTTTTGGTGAAGAGCTACAAGATCAAGCTGATGAAACGTCGGGGATACGGATACCGAAATATCCAGCGTTTTGCATTGCGGGTTCGGCTAGAAACAGCTAACATACTTTCATGACAGGTGCAAGTACAACTTTTGGTGATGAACCATATAAATTATCTTACCCTATAAGGCTTGACATGGAGCCTCTGCATGCATAGATTCTTTTGCGAAGGCCGCAGCACAAAAGGAATTCGCAGAGGCAACCAGCCTACCATGCACGCCACTTCATGTAAAGCCGTGTCTGTGAAATTATATTTTTTGAGAAAAACTGACCTGTTTTGTTTCCAATTTAGTGCTTAATTTTTATCTTGCATTTTGCTAAAGTTTTATTTTGCATTAAACAATTCGGCACTACGCTCCCAAACCAAAATAGCCATAGAGGAGATCTCCCCTATGGCTAAATCTTATTCATCTATACCTAAATATTGTTTCGCATTAATTGTTGTTTGGTATAAGAGAACGGGTTTCTTCTTTAATAGTTCTTTAAGACCTTCGAGTTCTAATGATGGATTTATTATTTCTGAAATGTTCGCTTCTAATGATGAAACAATAACACTACTTTCATTTATTCTATCAAGGTCAAGACAGTCAACTTCCTTACCTTCAACTTTGAAATAGAACCTACATCTAATATCACCGTCAACATCTCGTGGAAGCTCTAGCCCTTTATTTATTTCCTTAATCACTATACCTACATTTACATAATAACAATTAGAGTAATTTGATTTCTGCAATCCAAGGCAACATATTACCTCAGGACTTTCCTTATAATAATATTTGCCTTTTTTCGAGAAACCGTTTGCTAATAAACAGTCATTAACAATCTTTTTAAACTCTTTCCTTTCCATCGCCTCTACCTCCTCAATAAACTTCTAATACTGTTCTCCAGCCTTTACCATAAATTTTTTCAACTTCTTTTTTATAAGCTTTTAATTGTTTTAGGCCTTTTTTTATTGCTCGTGGGTTATTTGGTTTAAGTTCATATATAATTTTCTTCTCGAAATCAATAAAATCAATTCTTTTTCCACTTGGTAAACGAAATTCCTTTTCTCTTACCCCTTTAAGTACCTTATTAGCTTTATATGATTTATGCATTTGTCGTCCTAATTTTAAATTTGACTTTGTATATCGTTTAGCAGCTTTCTTAACGGTTCGTTTTACTGCTTTTTTTATTAAGGATTTGGCTACTTTTTTAGCAACAATCCTTCCACCAACGGAGACCAAGATAATTATATAAGGATTCTCTCCATCTGGGTCGGTTAACATCACCGGATTGTTGTTCGCATACGCATACCCATTCTGCGTGAGAATATCATCTGCATCCCCTGGATCTGGATCCAAAGAAAGGAACACGCCATGCGTTGGATGATAGTATCGGGCAATCAGGTAGTATAGACCCGTTTCGTTGTCATATTGGTACCCCGCATATCGGTATGGGTTTTCGTCCGCCAAGGCACCGGATTGGGAAAGAATATTCCCCCACGCATCGTATTGATAGCGGGCAACAATGTTTCCTTGTTCATCCGTCAGGGCGATGACATCCCCATGCGCGTTATAGTGGTAAAAATACGTCGCATTGCCTTTTTTCATGGTAAGGAGTTGCCCGTTTTCTCCGTATATATATGATCTTACCACATTTCCATCCGCATCGGTTTCATACAGAACGTTTAGGCTATCCCCTTGGTAATGGTAGTTCGTAATGACGCCATTTACATTCTTTTGGATGCGCCGGCCGTCTTCATCATATTTGTACGTCACAAAAGGAGTGCTTTCTCCTTTTCTCGTAATAGAAACCAATTGGTCCGCTTCGTTCCATTGGTATTGATATTTTCCATCTTCGAGACGGTTGCCGTTGGCATCATATGTGATCGATTCGTTTCCAAAACGAATGAGCTGATTGGCAGCGTTATAATCGGCATTGGTCGTCGTCGACTGCCCATCCTTGGTTTTCACGATTTGCTTCCGGTTTCCGAATCCGTCATAGGCATATTCGACTTTTGTACCATCTGGAAGCTGCTCTTCCACTAATTGGTCTAGGGCATCGTAACGGTAGACGGTCGTTTCCCCCGTTGGGGATTCCACTTTCGTCCGGTTGCCGTTTTCATCGTAACGGTACGTTTCCGATAAAATTTCTTTTCCGTCCGCCGTACCGATCGAAACGCTTTCCACTAAGCCGCGGTCATCATACGTAAAGGTTGAACCGGCCCCATTTCCTGTCGTGAAGGTGCGAACGTTTCCTCTCTCGTCATAGTCAAAGCGGTACGTATACGTTCCATCTTGGACGACCGTATTTTGATCCAATGCATTGTATTGGTAATTGATCGTTTGACTAAAGGACCCATGAGAGAACATGAACTGCTGCAATTTATCCGATGTGGTTGGGTACAGCCATTTTTGCAGCCCGCCACGGTCCGACAGTTCCACCAGCCGATTCGCTTTATCAAATGTTCTCGTTTTGGTGGTGCCGTCTTTTAAATATTTGACGGAAAGTTCGTTCCCATTTTTATCATAACTAAATTCGTAATACGAGACGTTGTTGTAGGAAACAGTTTTGACTCTTTCGGCCCCGTCATACGTCCATTGAATCGTGTTTCCTTTCGGCAAAACCGTTTTGATTTTATTTCCGTTGGCATCATATTCATTCGTTGTCACATCATTCAACGGACCGACGGTTTTAATGAGTTTACCGGTCGCATCATAAGAATAGGCAAATGTTTGAGACTGGCCGTCGCTGGTTCGAATGACTTTTGAAGTCATATTGCCATTTAAGTCATAATCGTAGTTGACGGAAGTACCGTTCGCTAACAACAGCTGTTTTAAGCGATCCGATAAATCATACGTGTACTCTTTCTTGTTTCCTTTCTTATCGTACTCGCTTAACAGGTTTCCTACGGCATCATAATTCTTTTTCGCCACATAGCCTTCTTCATCCACTTCTTCCGTGACATAATTTCCGCTTGCATCATACTTGTTTTTCGTCACCACGTTTCCTTCCATTAAACGGATCGCGTCAAACCATACCGTTCCCGTGTAATTGCCACGGAAGACAGCGGATATGTCGATTTTATCAATTGGCTTGGAAGGTTGAATCGAAACGGCGGCACGGTTCCAATCTTGATTGCCAGTAGGGAAATCGGCGGTATACGTTTGGGTCGTTCCATCCACAAAGTATACTTTAGCCGTAATGGAATAATCGCTTGCGCTCACTGTGCCATTGGCTTTTACATTTTCAGCTTTCGAAACCCCAGTAAGCGTAAGGTTAATTGGTGCATCACCAGATGTTTGGCCAACGATGATGGTCTGCTTATACTCACTTGCCGATTGCGTGGTGCTTGTTCTAGATATTTTTAGTGAGTACCCTCCATCAAATGATTGCGTAGAATCTACGCTTCCTCCTGTTCCACTCCAATTCGTGGTGGTTCCTTCAAAACTACTATTTACAACTGGGTTGTAGCAAGAAAGTTTAGAAGACGAAGAATCGCTCAACCATGCCGTGTTAATGGAATGGCGCAATCCGTTCAAGCAAAAACAAGGACACAATTGACAGAAACGAAAAAAAGGAATCACCAGCATCGGCCGCGAACTAAGAAAAGGAGAACGACCGACAGAAAGGAATCGCGGCCGATGAAATCGATTTTGTATAGTGATCCGCTTGCTCCTTTGCTTATTCGCAATGAATTGTTTTCCCTGCTGCCAGCGCACATTTCCCGTTTGACCGTCGTTTGCATCGGCAGCAACCGTATCAACGGCGACAGCCTAGGGCCGTTCGTCGGCACGCTGCTTGAAAACGCCTATCCGGATCATCTAACCGTAATCGGCACACTCAGGCAACCTGTCGATGCGACAAACATCCGACGCGTTTCCGAGCAATTGCAAAACGAACACGGAGCATATGTAGTGGCGATCGACAGCATTGTCGGGCCGCAGCCGTTTGTCCATACGATCGCCATCCGCCCTGGCGCCCTTTCCCCTGGCACTGCGCTTGGCAAATCGCTGCCATCGATTGGCGACATCAGCATGATGGGCGTCGTGATGGAAGATACCGCCGATATGAGCGCACTTCCGTACACGAATTTGCACATTGTTTACCAAATGGCGAAAGTCATCGCTTTAGGCCTTTCACTTACGATCCGGCAGCGGTATGGCTATGAATCATCGACACCGTTGTTGGCTTGAACAGAGCGCGGAAACATATGTCTTGCCTTTAAAGGCAAAAAAAGGCGCAGCGGCCGATTCATGCCGCTGCACCTTTCGCTATGATCAAGCCATATGGAACGTTCGTTTGACAAACGACACGACTTCCTCAGCCGTGCCGAGCGACAGCACTGTCTCTTTCACGCAGACCGCATCCTCTTTTGACAGCCGCTTCAACTGGGCGCGCGCCGGCAAAATCGAGGTGGCGCTCATGCTGAACTCATCAAGGCCAAGGGCAAGCAAAATCGGAATCGCGATCGGGTCGCCGGCCATTTCCCCGCACATCCCAACCCATTTCCCTTCGCGGTGAGCGGCGTCAATGACATAGCTGATGAGCCGCAAAATGGCCGGGTTGTACGGTTGATATAGATACGACACCCTCTCATTCATCCGGTCGGCCGCCATCGTATATTGGATCAGGTCGTTCGTTCCGATGCTGAAGAAATCGACTTCTTTCGCAAACTGGTCCGCCATGACGGCAGCCGCCGGAATCTCGACCATCATGCCGACTTCAATTCCATTCGCAACTGGAACCCCTTGGCGGAGGAGCGCTTCTTTTTCTTCGAGTAAAATCGCTTTCGCTTGGCGGAATTCATCGAGCGTCGCAATCATCGGGAACATGATTTTCAAATTGCCGTGCACGCTCGCCCGCAGCAAGGCGCGCAGCTGCGTGCGGAACATGTCTTGCATTTCCAGGCAAAGGCGAATGGCTCGAAACCCTAAAAACGGGTTCATCTCTTTTGGCAAGTGTAAATACGGGAGCTCTTTGTCGCCGCCAATGTCAAGCGTACGCACAACGACCGGCTTGCCGCCCATTTGTTCAAGCACCGTTTTGTAAGCCGCAAACTGTTCGTCTTCCGTAGGCAGCTCCGATCGTCCCATGTATAAAAATTCCGTGCGATACAATCCGATCCCTTCTGCCCCGTTGGCCAACGCTCCTTTCACATCGTCCGGCGTGCCGATATTGGCCGCCAGCTCAACGTGCACGCCATCAGCGGTGACCGTCGGTTGATCGACAAGCTTCGCCCATTCCGCTTTTTGCTCCTCATAGCGAGCCCGCTTCTCTTCATAACGCGCAAGCAGCTCCGGGGACGGATTGACGACGACTTGACCGTCAAGTCCATCGACGATGACAATGTCTCCGTTTTGCACTTCCGCCGTAATCGCCTTCGTGCCGACGACGGCAGGGATTTCGAGCGAACGGGCCATAATGGCCGAATGCGACGTCCGCCCGCCGATGTCGGTGGCAAATCCTTTCACATATTGGCGGTTCAGCTGCGCCGTATCGGATGGCGTCAAATCCTCAGCGATAATGACGACCTCTTCGGAAATGAGGCTCGGATTGGAGATCGTCACACCAAGCAAATGGGCGAGGACGCGCTTCGTCACATCGCGGATATCGGCGGCCCGCTCTTTCATATACTCATTGTTCATGCCTTCAAACATGGAAATGAAAAACGATGCCGTTTCATGGAGCGCATATTCCGCATTCACTTGTTCTGTTTTGATTTTTTCCTTAATCGGGTTCAGCAATTCTGGGTCGTCAAGCACAAGCAAGTGGGCGGCAAAAATGGCGGCTTTGTCTTCGCCAAGCTTTTCCAAGGCATGCTGTTTGATGGCTTCCAGCTCTTCTTTCGCTTTCGCGACCGCCGCCTCAAGCCGCGCAATTTCCGCCTCGACGTCGGCGACCGTCCGTTTTTCGGCCGCCAAATGAGGCGTCTCCAAGCGGTATGCCTTGGCGATGGCGATGCCGCTTGAAGCGGCGATGCCATGAATCGTCTTTTCCATTATTCCGCAAGGCCTTCCTTTGCCAACGTATCGGTTAACGCCGCCATTGCTTCTGCCGCATCGGCCCCTTCTGCCGTGATTTTGATCGTCGCCCCTTTCGGAATTCCTAACGACATGACGCCCATGATCGATTTCAAGTTCACCGTTTTGCCGTTGTGCTCAAGCTGGATTTCGCTGTTGAATTTGCTCGCTGTTTGCACCAAAATCGTCGCCGGACGAGCGTGGATGCCGGAATCAGAAACGACTTTAAACGTTTTTTCTGCCATGTCCATCATTCCCCTTTTCTTCAATTTTTTCTTTGCCATCATATCAAATGCAGGGGCGGGGAGGCAACGGAAAATGCTTGGCCCCGCCCCGCCGCGAATAAGCAGTTTAGCTGAGCGTAACAACAGCGTCTTCTCCTCGAGCAACCGGGCCTTGCTTGTTGACATGAACCGTTTCGCCGGCTTTGAGATTCGTGAAAATCACCGGCGTGACGATCGATGGCGCGTTCTGTTTTACATAATCAAGGTCGACGCGCAAAATCGGCTGCCCTTTTTTCACTTCGTCGCCTTCCTTGACAAGCGCTTCAAACCCTTGGCCGTTCAGCTTCACCGTGTCGATGCCGACGTGGATTAACATTTCATGCCCGCCGGCCGACTGAATGCCAATGGCGTGCTTCGTCGGAAATACGTTGATGATTTTGCCATCAACCGGAGAGACGACCGTGCCGTCCGTCGGCATGACCGCGAAGCCGTCGCCCATCATTTTTTGCGAAAACACTTGATCAGGCACTTCAGCGAGCGGAACGACCTCTCCTGACATCGGCGAAGCAATCGTTTCGGACTTCGCGGCTTCCGAGGCCGCTGCTTTCGGTTTCTCTTCCGCCCGGGCCGGCGCTTTTCCTTGCATGATGTCTTGAATTTGCCCTTTTAACATATCCGATTTCGGACCGAAAATCGCTTGCACGTTGTTGCCGACTTCAAGCACCCCGGCGGCGCCGAGCGCTTTCAACCGGTCTTTATCGACCCGGCCGATATCATGGACCGAAACGCGCAAACGCGTAATGCATGCGTCCAAATGTTCGATGTTTTCCTTTCCGCCAAGGGCGGCGAGCACTTCGTACGGCAGATCGCCAGCGGCGGCTGCCTCGGCTTTCGGTGCTTCCTCGACCGTTTTTTCCCGGCCCGGCGTCGCCAAATCCCATTTGCGGATCGCAAAGCGGAATCCGAAATAATAAATCACGGCAAACACCAAGCCGACCGGAATGACAAGCCACCATGCCGTCCGGTTTGGCAGAACGCCAAACAGCAAGAAGTCAATGACCCCGCCGGAGAAGGTCATCCCGATTTTGACGTTCAACAGGTGCATGATCATAAACGACAAGCCGGCAAAGACGCAGTGAATGGCAAACAGCGCCGGGGCGACGAACAAGAACGAAAATTCGATCGGTTCGGTAATCCCGGTCAAAAACGATGTCAACGCGGCCGACCCCATGATGCCGGCAACGACTTTTTTGTTTTCCGGTCGCGCTTCGTGGTAGATCGCGAGCGCCGCTGCCGGGAGACCGAACATCATAAACGGGAATTTCCCGGTCATGAACGTGCCGGCCGTCAATTTGACCCCGTCTTTCAGTTGCTCGAAAAAGATTTTTTGATCGCCATGGACCACTTGCCCGGCTTTATTGACGTACTCGCCAAATTCAAACCAAAACGGTGCATAGAAAATATGATGCAAACCAAACGGAATGAGCGCCCGTTCGATGACGCCGAAAATGAACGCGGCCAACGTTTTGTTCGCATCGATCATATTGTGCGAAAACGCATTGAGCCCGTGCTGAATCGGCGGCCAAACGAATGTCATGAGAATGCCAAGCACGACTGCGGACGCCGCCGTCACGATCGGCACGAACCGCTTGCCGGCGAAAAAGCCGAGATATTGCGGAAGTTCGATATTGAAGTATTTGTTGTACATGTACGCTGCCAAAATCCCGACGATAATCCCCCCAAAGACGCCGGTTTGCAACGTCGGGATGCCGAGAATGTTGGCGTACGACGGGTCGGCGCCGATCATATCGGAAGTCACGCCCAAGATGACGCTCATCGTCACATTCATAATCAAGTAGCCGATGATCGCCGCCAAGCCCGCGACCCCGTCCCCGCCGGCAAGGCCGATCGCCACACCAACCGCAAACAAGAGCGACAAGTTGGAGAAGACGATGCCGCCTGCTTGCTCCATCACATTGGAGATGAGCACGACCCAGTCGGCTTTGAGCGCCGGAATTTTGTCAGTGAGCGCCGGGTTTTTCAAGGCGTTGCCAAGCGCCAACAAAATCCCGGCCGCCGGCAAGATCGCCACCGGCAGCATGAGCGCTTTCCCGACCTTTTGCAGCGTGCCAAACGCTCGTTTCATCTTCATAACCTCCTTTAGTTTCCTTTTCTTAAGTTTTACAGCAAACGACCGATTCATGTACCGAAAATGAAGCGGGCGTTTCCGAGGGAGCCGGCGCAATAAAAAAGGCATGACTAAAGAGAGACAAAAAGAACGCTTACAACAGCGCAAAGATGAATTCGCAGCTGTTGCCGCCTTATTTGCCCTCTTTACTCATGCCTGATCGAGTCAGTAACACGTAAAGCGAGACAACCTATGCAGTTGTATTGTTCTTTTTCTCCGCCAGCCGTTGCAAATGCAACGTCAAATAGACCGCCTCGGCATCGTCCGCCGGCAGATGAAGCGTTTGCTGCATGACTTTGACCAACTTCCATGCTAGATTATAGCATAATGGATACGCTTCCTTCAAGATTTTCGACAAATTTTTTGGTTCTTCGACTTTTTCGCCTTTTTTCATCCGCTCAATCGCATAGCGCAAGTGACGGACAAACCGCAAATAATGAACGCTCTCGCGGTCGATGTCAACGCCAAGCTGTTGCTCGACGATCTTGACAAGATCAGCAATGAGCTGGGAATATCGATTCGCTTCCGACACGCTTTGCTTGGAAATCGCGCTATGAATATGAAGGGCAATAAAGCCTGCCTCTCCTTCAGGCAGCACAATCCCAAGCTTTTGTTCAATCATGCGGGCCACTTCATTGGCAATTTCATATTCCAACGGATACAAGCTTTTCGTCTCAGCCAAAAACGGGTTTTTGACATCCAATCCTTGTTCAAGCCGCTTTAATGTAAAAGCGATATGGTCCGTCAGCGCCACATGGATGTGCTCGTCGAGCGGCGCGCCCACGCGTTGCTGAATATGTTGAACCACCTCGCTCATGAGGGCGATGAATTCTTCGCTCAATTCCGGAAGCAGCTTTTTGTATTGCTCTTGTTCGCGTTCGTTTTTCAGAACGAAACATTTTTCCACAGCGCTCTTGGCAATCTCGTCCCCCCGTTTTTTGCCGAAGCCGATTCCTTTGCCGAGCAAAACGACTTCGCCATATGCCGGATGGGAAGCGATTAACACGTTGTTGTTGAGCGTTTTTTCGACGCGAAACGGCTGTTCCATCAGCCTCCCTCCTTTCCGCACCCATCGTCTGCCGCTAGTCTATGCAGACTACATTATAAACCGGATGGGCCATCGCTCTCAATGACGTTTTTTGGATGGGACGCCGCTCTTCTCGACATACTAATGGGAGGGAGGAAAGAATATGCCATACGTATCGATCAACCAACGAGTCCGCCTTTACTATGAGGAAAAAGGAGAAGGAACGCCGCTTTTGTTCATCCATCCCCCAGGAATGGGGCATGCCGTTTTTTGCCGCCAAGAACCGCTCGCCCGCCATTTTCGCCTTATTTTGTATGATATGCGTGGAAACGGGCGAAGCAGTTCGTCAGATGCACCGATCACCGTACCGCTGCTTGCCGACGACATTTCCGTATTGCTCCGCGCCCTCGGCGTTCGGCGCGCCATCATTTGCGGCTACTCAAACGGCGGATCCATTGCGCTTGATTTCGCGCTCCGCTATCCCGAGCATGTCGAACAGCTCGTTTTGATCGGCGGGTTTCCGGAAGTGTGCACCCCGCTTTTGTTCAGCGAGTTTTTGCTCGGCATCTCCGCCGCAAAACTTGGGGCCATCCCGCTGCTTGCGGCGGCTCTTGCTTGGGGGCACAAAACGAACTGGCGCGAATGGCAGCTGTTGCGGCGGTACGCCCGGCTGACCCATAAACGGGATTTAAACGCCATGTACCAGGCTGGGCTTGTTTATGGATGCACAAAACAACTGTCTTCCCTCCGCTTGCCCGTGCTCCTTATTTATGGAGCACGCGATCGTTACATCCATCCGTATATCGCTATGTTCCAACGTTATGTGCCGCATGCAGATATTGTGTTTATTGACCAGGCCCGCCATCAAATTCCGACGAAACATAGCAGCGAACTAAACAGCATTTTGCGGGCATACGGCAAGCGGAGCGAAACTGGCCGAAAGGAGGGGATCGCATGTCGAACAAAGGAAGACAAAACAAGGTGAGCCAAGAAGTAGCCAACCCGACCGTCTCCAAGACGGAGGCAGAAATGGCCAAAGACAGCGTGGATACGGCCAAGCAAGCGAAAAAGAACCGCTCGTAGCGACAGCGAGGCTGCCCTTTTTTGGGGACAGCCCCGCTGTTTTGCCGCTATAGCGCCGGCCATCGGCCCGGCTGCCCACTTCGACGGCGACTAGGCCGTCCGGCGCACCGGATGAAGACGGCTGAAAATCATCTTCAATAACGGCGGCGTCACAACAGTCGTTACCAATACGACGATGATCATGACCGCAAACATGTTCCCATCAAGCAGGCCGGCTTCCAAGCCGATGCCGGCGATGATGAGCGCCACCTCACCGCGCGACACCATGCCAGCGCCGACCGCCAGCGAGCTTCCCCACGAAAATCCGGCCCATTTTGCCCCCAGCGCGGCGCCGACAAGCTTTGTCAAAATCGCGAGCGCACTCCAACCGACAATCAGCGGCCAATGCTCGACGATGCCGGAAAAGTCGGCCGCAACCCCGATGGAGGTAAAAAAGACAGGGACAAACAAAGAATAGGCGATCGTTTCCACTTTCTCAAATACTTCTTCCCGATAGTCCGTAAAACTCGCGCCAAGCCCGGCCATATAGGCGCCGATGATCGCCGCCACCCCCATCGCCTCAGCAAAATAGGCAAATGCAAAACAGATGACCAGCCCGGCCGAGACAACCGCCTCTGTCACACGCAACGGGGCAAACCACTTTAATACAAGCGGGATGGCTTTCCAAGCGAGCAAAATGGCGACGGCAAAAAAAACAGCTTTTTTCAGCACGACCGCACCAAGCTCGACGTCGCCGCCAGTTAGGCTTAATAAAAACGCCAAGGCAATGACGACCAGCACGTCGTCGATGACCGCCGCGCCAAGAATCGCTGATCCTTCCTTCGATTGCAGCTGTCCCATCTCTTTGAGCGCCTGCACGGAAATGCTGACGCTCGTTGCGGACAGCAAAAGTCCGAGGAAAAGAGCCGTGCCGGTTTCCATGCCGAACGCTGCGCCGGCCGCATACCCGGCGAGCAGCGGAACGAGAATGCCAAGCACTCCGACCGCCACAGCAGCTTTTCCAGTGCGCCGAAACTGGTCCATATCCGTCTCAAGGCCGGCGATAAACATAAGCAAAATGACGCCGATTTGACTTAACTCCTGCAAAAGATCCGTATCCTCGATCACACCGAACACGCTCGGGCCAAGCACAATGCCGATGAGCAGCTTGCCGAGCACGGCGGGCTGGCCAAGGCGCACGGCCGCATCACCGGCAAGTTTGGCGGCGAACAAAATGACCGCCAGTTGGGCAATCAACATCCCTTCACACTCCTTCGCTTTAAGTCTCTTTTTCGAATTACGTTTATCATGCGTGGAAGGTTTCACTTTTATCATTTCCCGAATTCAGGCCAAAACGAAACATCTCCCTTAGTTGTCTTACCGCTATCGACGCCGCGCCGGGCCAAGCCGGCAAACAAAGAAGCGTTTCATGTTCCAAACCGCTATGTGCCGACATTGCCTATGGTGATCGGCAAAGCATCGGCCTCTGCCCGCCGTGCAACTCGACTGTCTATCAGCCATCGATTGAGACGTTAGCCAAAAAAAAACAGACATCCTCGCTCTGCGTGGACGCCTGTTGTTATGACAGCGCATTTTGCCGGCCGTTTGCGGCTTTGACGCCGCCGGACGGAAACGTCAAATGAACAGTCGTTCCCTTCCCAACCTCGCTTTCGATCCGCATCGTTCCTTTATGTTCTTGAACGATTTTCATGCTTGTCGTCAGCCCGAGCCCCATTCCTTTTTCTTTCAAAGTGAAAAACGGTTCACCGATTTTCTGCAGCCGCTCTTTCGAAATGCCGACGCCGGTGTCGGCAACATCGACATAGATCTTCCCGTCCCCTTCCGCAACGTGGACGTATAAAATTCCTCCATCAGGCATCGCTTCGACGGCATTTTTCATAACGTTCAACAACACTTGAACAATTTGGTTTTGATCGCCGTACACACAAGCTTTCGGAGCGGTGTTATGGACGGAAATGGAAACGTTGTTCAACGTCGCCTCATGGCCAATCAAGCTGATGACATACGAAATGGCCTCGTCTAGCAAAAACGGCCGATAATCGTGGCTTTGCGGCTTGGCGAGCACCAGCAGCTCGCTGACAATTTGGTTGATGCGGCCGAGTTCACTTAACATAATGCGCATATAATGATCATTCACTTCGCGCGTTTCTTGCATCATCTGAATAAATCCTTTCATGGAGGTGAGCGGATTGCGGATTTCATGGGCAATGCCGGCGGCCAGCTCGCCAAGGACGGACAGCTTTTCTTTTTTCAAGAGCAGCTCCTCGGCAAGCTTTTGCTGGGTAATGTCGCGGCCGATCGTCAACAACCCTTTGCGCGCTCCGTTTTCGTCAAAGAGCGGCACTTTAATGACGTCAAACGTCTTCACTTCCCCATCCGGCGTCGCAAACGACTCCTCGCGGCGCATCACCTTTCCGCTCTCCCACGCCTCGCGGTCTGATGCAATGCACTGCGCAAACGCTTCTTTAAAAAACGGCACAAGCTCGCCAAGCTCGCGGTCCGTCTTCCCGATATAATCGATCTGTTCGAGGCGGTACAGCCGCCGGCCAAAATCGTTGACGCGCAGCCATCGCCCCTCGCTGTCTTTAAAGCAAACGAAATCTGGCATCGAATTGATGAGCGTAAGCAGCTGCTGTTCATTTTCCTCGGTCTTTTCCAGCTGCTCGCGCTTTTTTAACAGCTGGTACAAAAAAATGGCCGAGAGCAAAATAAACACGGCCCCTTTGGCGGCGCCAAGCGCCATATATACATCGCGGCTGATCGACAGCATATTGAGCAGGGTGTCGGTGGCGACAATCCATAAAATGCTGCCTATGATATATACTGCGATTACTTTTGTTTTGTTGACCACGTTGTCATCGAACCCCTAACATGCAAAGTCGCGGCAGCCACGGTCGCCCTCTAGGCTACATTTCCCGCGCCCAGCCGAGCAACCGCACGGCCAAGAGGGCGGCGCGCTCATGGTCAAGCCGCTTTTTTAGCGATGCCTCAAGCCGCTCGGCCACCGCCTCCACCTCTTCCTCATAGGCGAACGAAAATGACCACTCAAGCGCCGGAATGGCAATCACGATATATTCTTCTTTTCGATTTTCGTAAATGTAGACATTAGCCGGAGCTTGTCCGTCCATCACCGGCGTTTTGCGGATTTTCATTTTTCCGTCCCACCTTTTCCTTTGAAACCGTCTCCATTTTGTTTATTTTAACAAACGCCCGCTCCCTACTCAATATAAATCATTTTCCTGGTCATTCCCCCGTCGATCACCAAATTTACCCCAGTGATAAAATCGTTTTCCTCATCGCATAAATACAGACAAGCGCGGGCGATATCATCCGGTTTGCCGACGCGGCCGGCCGGGTGCTGCCGGTGGTCAATGTCTCGCAGTTGCCCATAATCGCCCGTTTCAATCCAACCGGGGCTGATGCAATTGACGCGAATGCGATCATCCGCAAACGACACCGCCAGCGCATGGGTCAAAGCGACAAGGCCGCCTTTCGATGCAGCGTACGCCTCGGAATTCGGCTCGGACATGAGCGCCCTTGTCGAGGCAATGTTGACGATTGCTCCGCCTTTTGCATTGCGGCGCATATATTTAGCTGCTTCTCGAGAAGCAAAAAAAGCGCTGCGCAAATTCGTTGACAGCACGTCATCCCACTCCTCAACCGTCAGCTCATACGGCGACTTCCAGCGTGAGACGCCAGCATTGTTGATCAAATAGTCAATGCGGCCGAAGCGGCCGGCAGCTTCTTGTACAAACCGTTCAATATCGTCCACCTTCCGCACATCCGCCGCCACAAAGATCGCCTCGAACCCGTCCGATTGCAATTGCGCGGCGAACGCTTCACCGTTTTGAATATCGCGGTCGATGATCACGACGTTCGCTCCCTGTTTTGCGAATGCTCTAGCGATCGCCTTGCCGATCCCATTCGCTCCACCGGTGACAATGGCTGTTTTCTGTTCCATGCTCATGTGCAATCTCTTCTCCCTTCCTTTGCTCCGTTTGCTTTCGGATGGGATCCAACCGAAAGAGGTAGGCTTTATGCATGGCCTTCCCTCCTACGATAAGGAACGTTTGTTCTATTCATGACCATTTTATACCTTTCGTTCTCTTGATGCAAGAGAAAGGTGGATGAGGAAAGATACCGATTCATCCCCCACTTGCGCTCACGCATGGAAGTGAGGATTTTCTCGGCTCCAGATGTAAAAAAGACCGCCATTCGGCGGTCTTTTTTGGCATCTTACCGATAGGGGCCATACGAGATTGGAAAGCCAGGCGCATACGGGGTTCCTCCGCCATAATATGGAGGCAGCGGCGCAGCGGGATAGCCATAGCCATACGGCATCACCGGGGCATACGGCTGCGGCGCCATCGGTGGATAGTACAGCGGCGCATACGGATGTGCGCCAGGAACGAAACCTGGTGTTGCACCAGCAGCCATTCCAGACAGCGTGCCAGGAACGGCCACGGGAGCCGTGCTGCCAGCCGGGGGAACGTTTTCTGCATACGGGGCCGTCATGCCATACGGAATAGCGGCGTCATCAGGCGTCATCGGCGGCGTGTTTTCTTTCCCACCCATCGGCCAAACGGAAGCATGGGCCATATTCGGCCCGGCTCCTAAACCGAGCGGCGGCGCCGGCAGCATCATATCGGAGCTGTCCGGACTGTCTGGACTGTCAAGATGGACCGGACTGACAAGCGGCGCTGGCGGCGCAACCGGTGGACACCAATAGCCATAAGGCGCTGCCGGCGGATAATACGCCATCGGCATCACTTGAGTCGGCGTCGCTTCATTTGGTGTCGTTGCCGATAGCGGAGCCATCGGCGGCACGTTATTCTCCATCCATCCGGCTTCATTGTCATGGCCGGAAGAGGTTGAAAACGGACCATTCATATACGGATCCCAATGATTCATTGTTCTCTCCCTTTCTTGCTTATATTCTCGGGGCGCGTACCCACCCATATTGTATGTCAGAACAAGCAAAGGGTGTTTGCCCGGCCAAAATATAGGTATTTAACCCAACAGTCGTCTGTGATACGATAAATAACGGTGACGATGCCGAATCAACGCTTGGGGGGACATGCGATGGATGAAGCACTGGCGGCCAAGCAAATCGATGAATTGCGCAACGGAATCATCTCCGAACTGTTGGTGAAAAAAGAGGACTTCCCTGTTTTTCGTGCCGTGCTCGTCAAACAGCCCGACTTCAAACGATTTCGCGGCATCGCCCAGCGCGGCGGCCACGTTATTTACCACTATATGGATGCTCCACGCAGCTAAAAGCTCCTGTTCCCATGGCTTCACACCCGGCTTTCCGTCCTGGAAGCCGGGTGTTTTTGCTCGCGGAGAATTTTCCATCCCTCTCTATGAAACTAGTCATTTCAATGCCTCGCGCGTTTTTTCCATCATTTCGATAATGACTCATCGCGTGATCCTTGTTACTCTAGTAGCGAGTTTGCAAGACAAAAGGAGGGATGTGGATGAAACAAGCAAAAGCATGGGTGACGGCTATGTTGTGCGGCATATTTTTCTTTGCCGGCCATGCCGATGCGGCGATGATCCACACCGTCAAGCGCGGCGATACGCTTTGGAAAATCGCGAAACAATACGGTGTGCCGCTGAAACAACTGCAGCAGACAAACCGCAAAGGCGATTGGCTATATCCTGGTGAAAAACTCGTCATCCCTGATGCCGGCATCACGGCGGCGGAGAAAGATTTGCTCGCTCGCCTCGTCCATGCCGAGGCGAAAGGGGAACCGTACGCCGGGAAAGTGGCCGTGGCAACGGTCGTGCTCAACCGCGTCGACCATCCGGATTTTCCGGATACGATCCGCGCTGTCATTTATGAGCGCTCTGGCGGCCATTATGCATTCACGCCGGTCGCAAACGGATCGATCAACGAACCGGCCGACCGTGAATCATACCGCGCCGTTGAAGAAGCACTTGCTTTTCGCGGTTTAGGAAACGGCTCGCTCTATTTCTATAATCCGAAAACGGCGAAAAGCAAATGGCTGCGCTCGCGTCCAGTGACCGTCGTCATCGGCAACCACGTCTTCGCCAAGTAAAAGAAGGATAGGCTGCCTTAAAAGACCGTTTTCTCCTAAGCGAGGCGCCATATATGGTCTTTTGAGCATATTGGATGCATATATGCACCCATAAGGAAGGTGCCCAAACTCTTTTTCAGGGCACCTTTTTTAAATATTTAGGAAATAAATCTCTTTACTTGCGCATAAAAATAAGGCACACTAGTAAAAAAGCGCCTAATCCCCGCCGACCGGGGAGCGGCGACGGAATCAGGCAAGCCTCGATTCCCGCGGCCGTTCGCTTGAGCGGTCCGTCCATCATTTTGATTAAAGGAGAATGATGATGATCAAAAAAGCGAAAGTCGGAGATATTATCGAATTTAAAAATGGGCTGCGCGGCATTGTGGAGAAGGTGAATGAAAACTCCGTCATCGTGGATTTAACGTATATGGAAAACTACCGTGAACTCGATTTGCAAGAACGGACAGTCGTCAATCATAAAAACTATAAGATCATCGAATAAAAAAGAGGCTGCCAAGAGCCTCTTTTTTGTTTACGAAATGCGGGCGAGTTCATCACATTCATAGATATGGACGCCGCTCGTTGCTGACGCCGCCCGGTAAAACATCGCCAAAGCAAGCTGATGGGCGTCAACCGGCTTATACTTTTTCCATTTGCCGACGAACAAAAACGGAAGACGGCATAACAACCACCCGCCTAACGCTTCGCCAAGGCGGAACTCCCGGCGCTTGCCGACAAGCAGCGACGGACGAAAAATATGGAGCGACGGAATGGAAAGCCGCTGCAACGCCTCTTCCGTCTCTCCTTTGACTCGCTGGTAAAAAAACGGCGAGCACGGGTTGGCGCCGACCGAAGAGACGGTCAAAAAGCTTTTCGCACGGCACTTTTCCGCCAGCGCCGCGGCGCGCAGCGTATATTCATAGTCGACTTGAATGAACTGCTGCTTTGTTTTCGCCTTTTTGCGCGTCGTCCCTAGGCAGCAAAACACATCGTCCACATAAAAATATCGTTCGTACGATTCAAGCCGCGCAAAATCGACGACGACTTGCTGCAGCTTTTCATGTTCCACCGGCAGCGGAGTGCGGACGAAAATCGTCACACAGCGGTACAAATCCGACTGCAGCAACAGCTTCAGCAACTCTCCGCCGACCAAACCGCTCGCTCCAAGCAAAAGAGCTGTTCTTCGCTCCAACGCCAAAACCTCCAAGGCAAACATTCATTGTTCATTATATAGGAGTTGGAGCGAAAAAACTACCTCTTTTTTTATCTCTAGCGGTTGTCGACTTTTTCTGGATACAAGTCATGATTGAGCAGCCGGTATTCCGCCATTTTTTCGTATTTCGTCCCCGGGCGTCCCCAGTTGCAGTACGGATCGATGGAAATGCCGCCGCGCGGGGTGAATTTGCCCCACACTTCGATATAGCGCGGTTCCATAACTTTAATCAAATCGTTCATAATGATGTTGACGCAGTCTTCGTGAAAGTCGCCATGATTGCGGAAGCTGAACAAATACAGCTTCAACGATTTGCTTTCGACGCATTTTTTGTCCGGGATGTAGCTGATGTAAATCGTTGCGAAGTCCGGTTGTCCGGTTTTTGGACACAACGTCGTAAACTCCGGACAATTGAACTTCACGAAATAATCCCGGTCAGGATGTTTGTTGTCAAACACTTCAAGCAGATTGGGATTGTACGTAAACGAATACGTTGTCCCTTGATTGCCAAGCAGCGTCAAGTCTTTCAATTCTTCCTCTTTTCTTCCTGCCATTCGTTCATTCCTCCCTCATTATTCATTGCCGGGCGAATCGCCGCACCCCGCTTTACACGCCGCGCTTGTTTCCCCAAAGAAGCGTGTGCAGCTGCGGCAGGATGTGGACGTCTGCCAGCTCCTCCGAATCGGCGGCTTGTTCCACCAGCCATTCCAACCGACTGAAAAGCTTCGCACGGAGTGCATCCACATCCGAATCGGCCACATCGGCGTTTCCTGCCTGCAAATAAAACGGAACACTTGGGTAGCGGCAGTGCACCTCTTTCGCATACGCCAAATCGGCGTCATCAAAGACGACGACTTTCAAGCTGATGCGCCGCACTCGGCTTTGGTCAGCCTGCAACCGTTCAATGATTTGATCGAGCGCCGCCCAGTCGGTGTCCATCCCCGAGCTTGGCGGCTTCGGGGAAAGAGTGACGTCGTCAATGTCAAGCAGCCAATCCTGCCAACGGCTCCCTTGCGTTTCAACCGCGACCCGCATCCCTTTTTCATGAAGAAGCGCGATGAGCTCCCCAAGAGCCGCAATCAGAAGCGGGTTGCCGCCTGAAATCGTCACGTGGCGGAAGCGGCGGCCGCCAATGGCTTCAAGCCGCCGCCAAATTTCGTCTGCCGTCAGCTGCTCGATCTCGTCTTTTGCTGATCCGTCCCACGTAAACGCCGAATCGCACCAGCGGCAGCGGTAGTCGCAGCCGGCTGTGCGGACGAACATCGTCTTTTGGCCGATCACCATTCCCTCTCCTTGGATGGTCGGACCAAAAATCTCCAACACCGGAATCGTGCGCGCCATTACCGCTCCCCCGCTTTCGGACGGTAGACGACATAACTTGTCGGCGTTTCGCGGACAAACACTTGCAAACATTTCGGCTTGTGCGGCAGCGTATCCAAATAGCGCTGAATCGTTTCATAAATCGTGCGCGCCACCACTTCCGACGTCGGAAACCGATTCGGGTCATGACCGTCAAACCAATCGCTATGGTCGTTGAGCAGCGTATGGTCCAGCTTGCGATGAACGAGCTGTTTTAACGTTTGAAAATTGACTAAAAAACCGCTCTCATCGAGCTCATCGCCGGCGACCGTCACATTGACGATGTACGTGTGGCCGTGCACGTTTGCGCAACTCCCGGCCGCTTCGTGCGGGATGAAATGGGCGGCGGCGATGTGCATATCTTTGTTCAACTCATAGCGGTAATGATGCGCCACCTGCGGATAGAGCTGATGCATCATCGCGACTCCACCTCCGCTTTTTCCCGCAAATATTCATCCAACCCGCGCTTGCGCAGCGCACATGCTGGGCATTCGCCGCAGCCGTCGGCGATGATGCCGTTATAGCACGTCAGCGTCTTCGTGCGAATGAACTCGAGCGCCCCGAGCTCATCAGCGAGCTTCCACGTCTCCGCTTTCGTCAGCCACATGAGCGGCGTATGAATGACAAATTCGTAATCCATCGCTAAATTCAGCGTGACGTTCAATGATTTGATAAACACATCGCGGCAGTCCGGATAGCCGCTGAAATCTGTTTCGCACACTCCAGTCACAATATGGCGCGCGCCCCGCTGTTTGGCGAACACGGCAGCGAATGATAAAAACAATAAATTGCGTCCGTCCACAAACGTCGTCGGCAGCTCGCCTTTCTTTTGTTCAATGGCAATGTCGCGCCGCGTCAAGGCGTTCGGCGCCAACTGCCCGAGAAGCGACAAATCAAGCACTGTATGGCGGACGCCAAGCTCGTCAGCGATCGCTTGAGCGACGTCAATTTCCCGGCGATGGCGCTGGCCGTAGTCAAACGTCACCGCTTCCACTTCACCAAACTGTTTTTTCGCCCAAAACAAACACGTCGTGCTGTCTTGGCCGCCGCTAAAGACGACGACCGCCTTTTCTTCATTCATCTTCATCATGATCAACCTCCTTCTGAATCAGCAGAAGAAGAGGTTTCCAAAACAAAAAAGGCCATACCCCTAGGATACAGCCGTCCCTAGTTTTTTATAGAGGGTTTTGCTAGAAACCTCTCCCGTACAAGCGTACGGAATTGTGATTCTTCTGTTTTCTTTATTTACTATACCATACTTATGGCTTTTGTTGTAGCGCCTTTTTCACTTTTTCCGCCATCCATACGTACACATACAGGAGCGGAACATACACCGCGACAAGATAAAACCCTGCCTTCGCTGTCCATTGCATCAACTGCTCAATGTCTGTCTTCTCTTGGAAAAACAGCGTCCCGACAAACAAGCAAGCGAGCAACACTGGAAGCGAACGGCGCTGCTGAACAGCAAACAGCTGTTTGATCACGCGCGTCGCCGCCCAAATAGAGACCGCGATGATCGGTAACACAACGAGCACATAAATCGAGATGACAATATACTCCATCCGCTCGATAAACGGCACTTCCGGAATTTTGGCCAGCGTCAGCGTCGGCCATGTAATATGCTGGATTTGCTCTTTGTTATAAAACACGATGGAAATGAGGATCAAAACAAAATAAATGAACATCGTAAACGCGTTGGCCGCATGCGCCCACTTTTGCGAGGACGGAGCCTGTTTTAAAAACGGGTAATACATAAGCAGCATTTCAAACCCTAAATATTGCAGCACCATCTCTTTCGATGCTTTTGCCAATTGCCCAAACGAATGGTCGAACACCGGCAATAAGTTCCGGTATTGAGCATACTCAAGCGGAAAGAAAACCATCGGAAAAATCGTCAACAGCGGAATCACCACCCCCCAAACGCATAAGCCGACAACGACGCGAAACCCGCCGGAGACGGCGTAATACGTCATCAGCAAAAACATAAGGCTGAACTGCCACACCCCAATCAACGGGAACACCCATACTTTAATGATTTCAATGTATGATTGAAGCACCATAAACGCCGCCAACGCGTAGTAAAAAAGAAGTCCAAGGCTCAGCACCCCGCCGATCCACCGCCCGAAGTACTGTTCATGAAGCGACACGAGGTCTCCGCCTGATGGCAAATGCGACAGCAGCCGATACATGAGCCAAATCAACACGTGCGCCGACAGCCCGGCCATTAAGACTGCCATCCAGGCATCCTGCCCCGCCTCTTTCATCAGAGGACGCTGAAAATTGAGTGCCCCGACCCCAACTTGCGTAGCGTGAATGACAAAAAACACAAGAAACGGGGAGATGAGAAACCGTTCCTGAATGGCCTGCTTCATCCTAATCCCTCCTCATGTTCCCCGTCTTATTCGCCAATGCCGGTATGGACGATATCCACCGTGACGTGCGGGCGGATGTCTAGATCCGGGTATTCGCGGTAAAACGCGTCGGAATCCCAATGTCTTGTCACGCTGCGAACAAAATCGCCAATGCCGAGCGGGTCAATCCGTTTTTTCTGAAAATAGTGGAATAACCGGCGCATATTATGCTCCAATTCGTTTTGCATCTTTTTCTTCACATCAGCAAACAAATCACCTCCCGGCTGATCGAGCCATGACGGGTAATCCCTCACCGACGCATGGATATGGACGAACACGTCAAGCACATGGCGTCTTCCATCACGCTTCCATTCATATTTCGGCTTCGCCCATAAGTTTTGCAGCATCACCCGATCCTCCCCCTGTTTTCCGCGATTCCCAACCTTCAGCTGGTAGACGCCGTTTTTCGTTTCCCCGAGCAAAATTTTCATTAAAAACGAATCACGCAAACTTACATGCCCGACATATTGGTCATCGCGAAACAACGCGACCCCTTCAAGCTTGACGAAATCTCCTTTTTTCTCAAAATACGGCAAAAAAGGGTCGCTCCCCGGGGAAAAATAGCGATACAAAAACAAGTGCAAATTCGTTTTCGGCAAGTTCATCGACTGCTCGTTCTGCTCCACAAGATTCGGCAAATACAACGTATCGCTCAGCGTCGTTTTCGCCGTGATTTTCAGCAGCTCCTTCGCGCTTTCTTCCGCCACGCCAAGCAGCAAATGGCTGCCGACTTTGTTGTTGCGCGCGAGGCTGTGCGTAATTTGCGTCACCCCCCGCCGAGCAAACTCCTTGCCGAACAAAATCAAGCGCAGCTGCCCTTCCTCAACCGGCAGCGCGGATTTCGATGACAGGCGCGGAATCAAGTCGTAGACCGTCGGCGACGTCGTCGTCAGCATATTCGGCTTTGTCATCGGCCCTTGCTTGAACGTCGGGTACACCGCAGTGCCCGTGTAGCGGCCGTTCTCGAAATCATACCCCATCTGTTGAATAATTTGAATTTCGTCAATCGGCCGCGAACTGACGCAGCCGCCAAGCAACAGCAGCGCACCGACCCATGCGAGCCCACGCCTCATCATGATCCCCCTTACTCATCAATATCGCGTTTTTGCTTCGCCGCATTCGGATCGTAACGAAACCGCGACCGCGGACGAAGAAACATCGGCCGCTCCGCCGTTTCACTGTATGGCGAACGAATGAATGTATCGCGGAAGCTGCGAACACGAAATGGATAAAACGGCAGCAAATACGGATAACCAAACGACTGCAGCCGCCCTAAATGAATGAGCAGTCCACAGACAGCAAAGATGATGCCGATCCCGCCCCAACATGCAGCAAACAAAATAAACGGAAACCGAATGAACCGAATCGTGTTGGACATTTTGAAAATCGGCGTTGTAAACGAAGCGAGCGCCGCCAACGCGACGACAATCAACAAAATCGTACTCGTCAGCCCGGCATCAACGGTTGCTTGCCCGATGACAATCCCACCGACAATTCCGAGCGTTTGTGCGACTTTCGTCGGCAGCCGCGCCCCGGCCTCGCGCAACAGCTCAATCGTAATTTCCAAAAACAGCACCTCGAGCATCGGCGGAAATGGCACGTTCGAGCGGGAATAAATGATCGGGCCGAGCAAGTCTTCGGGAATCATTTCATAATGATACGTCAGCACCGCCACATAAATCGGCGACGCTAACACCGAGAACGCAACGCCGAAAAACCGGATGAGCCGGAAAAACGTGGCGAGCACCCATGGCAAATAATAGTCTTCCGGCGACGTAAAAAAATCGAAAAGAGCGGCGGGGCCAATCACGGCATACGGGGAGCCGTCGCAAAAAATGGCCACCTGCCCCGACACAAGCGCATAAATGGCCCGGTCGATCCGCTCGGTCGAGATAAAAAGAGGAAACGGTGTCCGCGAATTGTCCGCGAGCAGCTGATCCAAAATAGCGTTGTCAAACACGACGTCAAAATGAATGGACTCAAGCCGCTGCGTCACCGTTTGAATGACTTCCGGATTAACGACACCGTCGATGTAGGCGATGATCACTTTCGTTTTCGACATCGAACCGATCGACATTTCCCGAAACACAAGATTTGGCGTCACCACTTGCCGGCGGATGAGATGCAAGTTGACGCCGACATTTTCCACAAATCCGACTTTGGGCCCAACGACGCTGAATTCGTTTTCCGAATCATTGTTTTCCCGAAGCCCCAAATTTTCAGCCGCGGCGCCCATGAGCGCCGCTTTGTTCGGTTGCTCGCGGAATGTAACAGCGACAAACCCTTTCAGCACCTTCTCTTCAATCAGCGCCGTGTCTTCGCTCACTTCAATGCGCTGAATCGGCACGATTTGCTGCAAGTCTTCCAATCGGACGTTCGGATGCTGGGGAATGTCGTTTTGCAAATGGCAAAAAATCCGCTCTTGCAGCACTTGCGGATCAACGAGCGAATCGAAATAGTAAATCGACAGCTCCTTGCCTCCGACAACAAACGACACTTCGACAAAATCGCTCGATTGCCGAAGCTTTTCCCAAAGTTGCGAAAGATTCCTCTGTGCGGGGCGCTTTTTCTTTTTCTTCCAAAACGAGAACCAACCCACGATGATCCCCTCGCCTTTCCGTTTACGGCATAGTCTTCCAATCGATCGATATTTTTATGCATCCCCCTTTCATCCTATTGATTCGACAAAATCTTCTATATATTATTGAAAATAGACAAATAAAAAAAGGAGAATCGTCTATGAACAAATTGACGAAACGGCGCCGGGCAAAACAGGCGTTAAAAAAAGTAACAGCAACGGCGGAAGCACTGCGGCGGTCCATCGACCGAACGCGCCCGCTTGAAGAGCAGCTCGACCGCATCCGCGCCTTGTTGGATGAACAGCTTGGCCATGATGAATATTTTGTTCTTGTCGATGAAAACGGATACGGACTCGTTCATACGAACCGCCTCCGCGAGGGAAGGGTGTTTGCCGACCCGGTCGGGCTGGCTGCCGCCCGCACGAACGAGCCGCTCTTGCAAGTGTACGAACGCGATACAGGCGAAGTGTTGATTGACGCCAGCTGCCCGCTTTGGACGGAGCCGGGCGGAAGGCGGATCAATTTGCGGATGGGGCGGCTCATGCACCGTCCGTATTTGCAATGGGCGTTAGCAAGCATCGCCATCGCGCCCGCAGCCGTTGGGCTGGCCGCTTCCATCGCAGGGGCGCCGCCCGTTTTGGCCGCGCTGTGCGCCGCTGCGGTTGGGCTTGGGCTTGGCGCCGCCTGGCATCGGGCCATTGCCGCCCAGCTTCGCCATTGGTACAGCGTCACCCGCACTGTCTCCTCGGGTCAATTGCGGACAGAAGTGAAAACGACGGGAAAACGGGATGAATTTCATCAAATCGCCTACGAAATCAACAAAATGATTCTCGGCATCCGCACGATCATCAATGAGCTTGGCAAAGCGGCCAAAACGGTGCATGATGTCAGCCATGAGCAACAAATGGAAATGCGCCGCCTCTCTGAATCGTTTGACGAAATCGCCGCTGCTGTTGAAACGTTCCGCGAAGGGGCGAAACAACAAACGACCGCTGTCGAACAAGCGGGTGACGTCATCGGGCAGATGGTGGAACGCGTGCAACTCATGCGGGCCGCCGTTGAACGCGTCGTACGGCAAGCGGGCGACGCTTGGTCGTCAGCAGCAGAAGGCATCCGCCTCATTGAGGAAACGAAAACAAACATGGACGCGATGCAGCGCGGCATCGGCGAAATGACTGCCCTCATCGACAAAGCAGCCAATGAAGCAGCGCGCGTTCATGAGATGATCGCCGCCATTCGCACGATCGCCAAACAAACGAACTTGCTCGCCCTAAACGCCTCGATCGAAGCGGCGCGGGCCGGTGAAGCGGGCCGCGGTTTTTCGATCGTCGCCGAAGAAGTCCGAAAGCTCGCTGAAGATACAAACGCGTTCGCCGCTGAAATTTTTGCTTCGCTCGACGCCATGACGAACGCGCTCAAAGAAACGGTGCAAGCTGTACAAGGAAGCGGCCTCCGCGTTGAAACAACGAAAGACTCTCTTTGGAAAACAGGGGAAACGTTCACATCGTTTCAAGGCATGTTCGCCCAACTGAACGACTTGCTTCAGCAAAACGAAGCGTATGTTAACGCCATCACCGCCGATGGCGAGCAGCTCGGCGGACTGATGGAAGACGTACGCACCGTCGCCGCCGATTTTTCAAATATGGTGCAAGAAACGGCGGCGGGGCTTGAGCAACAGACGCTCGCCCTTCACCAGTTGGCGCGGGAAGCCGACACGTTGGCTGCAGCAGCGCGCGATTTAGAAAAAATGATCGCCCGCTTCCACTCATAACGAAACGAAGCCCTTTCGTCCCCCTTCACCAAAAAACTTTGGGGAACGAAAGGGCTCATTTACCGGCGCGGCAGCTGCCGGCGCCAAAGAAGCCACAACAGCACAAGACTCATATAACCAAACAGCGGATAGATGAATGACAGCAGCTCCCCGTAATGAAACGGGCTGACCGCCGCAAACAGCAAAACGAGCAGCACGCCCAGCCATTTCCCGCCAAGCGGCGCCCAAACGCGCACTTGGCGTGCAAGTCCAAACATGCCGCCGATGACCGATGTAAAAATTTCTCCGTAAATGACGACGACATAAAGCCAATACAACACAGTAAAAAACGTATGAACGACTTCGGCCATTGGAATATCATAATCGTCCTTGTGTGGAAACGACAGCAGCACCATATGGTTCAACAGCAGCAAAACCGTCAACACCATTCCGCCTAACATCGCTCCGCGCCTCACCGCTCGCTCATCGGTCGCTTCGCGGGCGATGGGGACAAGCACCGCTTGGGCCATCGCCAAGTTAAAGGCCGCATAGGAAAACGGGGACAACATCGCCTTGAGGGAATAGTCCACCGCAGCCATGTCCGGACGGCACAAATCGCCAGCCACGATTGTTTTCACAAAGGCGATGGCGCTGAACAGCACCATCATCGGCGCGACAAACACGTTGACGCCAAACAGCCCTTTGCGGTCAAACAACATGACAAGAAGCGCCAACCCGAGCGTCAGCGCGACGCCTGCCTGCCGTGTCCAGCCGAGCTGCTCTTCAAACACGGCACCCGCCCCGGCGATCATCACCGCCGTCACCCCCGCGATCATCGCCGTCATCACAAGCGTCACAAACGGACTCAACATTCTTCCGAACAAATAGCGATTCAATTCATCATAGGACGCGGCTCCAATGCGGCGCGCCATCACCATTAGGCGCGCGCCGCCCCATGTGAACAAAACGCCGCTGACCGCCACCCCGATCGTCCCAGCCATTCCGTAGCGGGTAAAAAATTCAATAATTTCCCTGCCAGTCGCAAATCCCGCTCCAATCACCGTGCCGACGTAAACAGCGGCGATTTGCCATGCTTCCGACCATTCCGCTTTCTTCTTCACTGACTGCCCTCTCCTTCTCCTTGTCCGTTGCTTTACTTCCATATATATGTCCGCAGCGGACAAGAAAGACGAGTAGAAAAAAAGGATGCCTCCCTCGGCATCCTTCGTTACTGAACCGTCACTTGTTCGACTTGATGTTCGTGCAGCCCGCCGCTTCCTTCGACGTGCACTTTCACCGAATACGTTCCTTTGTTGGCAAACGTGGCCATTGCTTCGTATTCGCCGTTTCCTTTTTCATCTGCATCCACAAATTCATGCTTATTGTCCGCCTGCCAAATCTCAAAGCGAACGGTGGCGTTCGTAAACGGCTTCCCATCTTTGGTGAGGTGAACGGTCAATGCCGCCGGTTTTCCGGCTTCGAACGAACGGGACGACAGCGAAATGGCGACGGCGCCATGATGATTTTCTTCAGCACTGCCTTGGGAATTTTCGCGCGCACCGTCGGCCGTCGCCGCCTGTTCCGGGTTGCCGGCGACAATATCTTTTTTCGGCATGTTATGCATATCGCGCGCCGTCACATGGGCGACGACCGAATATGTTCCCGCTTGGGTAAATGTTTTTTCCACCGAGTAGCGGCCATCGCCGTCATGCTTCGCTTCAAGCATTTCCCGCTCGCTGCTTCCGTGTTTCCATACTTCAAACTTGACTTCGCTCGCATCGTCCACTTTTTCACCGCCGTACGTCACGACGCAGGCGAGCTTGGTCGGTTTGTTCAAATCGATGTGATCCGGAACATCCATTTTCACTTCAAGCACGGCCGGCGTCTCGGCTTGCTTGTTGTGATTTGTACAAGCAGCCATGATCATCATCCCCAAAAGTACAACAGCAAACGCGAAACCAACATGTCTTCTCATCTTCACCTTTCTCCTTTTTCCTTCAAATTCATGATCATCGTCAGCACCAAAGACGGAGTCTTTTCCGCCTCTTTTTCTGTTTTTCACTTTATCATAGCTTTGCCGCACCTACATTAGTATTCACCATTTTTTCAAAAACATTTCATCGTTATCACAATTTTTTTGTACAAAACACTTGAAAGTCAAAAAAGGTCAAAGTATAATAAAGTCAGAAAGTCAAAGAAAGTCAAAGTCAAATCCCGAATAAGAGAAAAGGGGGTATGTCTCATGCTATGCCAAGCATGCCAACAACGTGAAGCAACAGTGTTTGTCAACTTGCAATGGAACGGGGAAAAACAACAACTTCACCTGTGCCATGAATGCTATGAAAAGCAAAAACAACAACTGTCCATTCCGATGAACTTCGGCTTTTCACCGTTTTCCTTTGATGACTTCTTTACTAGCCCGTTCACAGCCGCCAACGCCGGAATGAGCGCGCCGAAAACGATGGCGAAGCGCCCGCAAAGCCATGGCGGTGGATTTTTGGATCAATTCGGCCGCAACTTGACGCAAATGGCGAAAGCGGGCTTGATCGATCCGGTCATCGGCCGCGACAAAGAAATCGCCCGCGTGATCGAAATTTTAAACCGCCGCAACAAAAACAACCCGGTGTTGATCGGGGAGCCGGGTGTCGGGAAAACAGCCATCGTTGAAGGGCTCGCGCTGAAAATCGCCGAAGGGCAAGTGCCAGAAAAACTGTTGAACAAAGAAGTGTACTTGCTTGACGTCGCTTCGCTTGTTGCCAACACCGGCATCCGCGGCCAGTTTGAAGAGCGGATGAAACGGCTCATCGCCGAATTGCAAGAGCGGAAAAACATCATCTTGTTCATTGACGAAATCCACCTGCTCGTCGGCGCTGGCGCCGCTGAAGGCTCGATGGACGCCGGCAATATTTTAAAACCGGCGCTCGCCCGCGGGGAACTGCAAGTCGTTGGGGCGACGACACTCAAAGAATACCGGCAAATTGAAAAAGACGCGGCTCTTGAGCGCCGCTTCCAACCGGTCATCGTCCACGAGCCGACCGTTGAGGAAGCGATCGCCATCTTAAAAGGCATTCAGCCAAAATATGAACAATTCCATCATGTCCGCTATACGGACGAGGCGATCGAAGCGTGCGTGAAATTGTCGCACCGCTACATTCAAGACCGCTTCCTCCCGGACAAGGCGATCGACTTGTTGGATGAGGCCGGCTCGAAAGCGAACTTGCGCCTCGGCCCGACCGATGAAAAGCAACTGCAAGAGCGATTGATCCAAATCGCGAAAGAAAAAGAACAAGCGGCGAAAGAGGAAAACTATGAACTGGCGGCGAAACTGCGCGCTGAAGAGCTGAAGCTTGAGAAACAACTCGAGCAAGGCGTCACCCAAGAACGCCCAACAGTCGATGTGGCGGACATCGAGCAAATCATTGCCGAGAAAACCGGCATCCCGGTCGGCAAACTGCAAGCCGATGAAAAAGAAAAAATGAAACATCTCGAAGAAAACTTGGCGAAAAAAGTGATCGGCCAAGCGGAAGCGGTGAAAAAAGTCGCCAAGGCGATCCGCCGCAGCCGCGCCGGCTTGAAAGCGAAACACCGCCCGATCGGTTCGTTCTTGTTTGTCGGCCCGACCGGCGTCGGGAAAACGGAGCTCGCCAAAACGCTCGCTGAAGAGCTGTTTGGCACAAAAGACGCCATGATTCGCCTCGATATGAGCGAATACATGGAGAAACATTCGGTCTCGAAGCTGATCGGTTCGCCGCCGGGCTATGTCGGCTTTGAAGAAGCCGGCCAGCTGACAGAAAAAGTGCGCCGCAATCCGTACAGCATCATCTTGCTCGACGAGATTGAAAAAGCGCACCCGGATGTACAGCACATCTTCCTGCAAATTTTGGAAGACGGCCGCTTAACCGACAGCCAAGGCCGCACCGTCAGCTTCAAAGACACCGTCATCATCGCGACAAGCAACGCCGGTGTGACCGACAAAAAAATCACCGTCGGCTTTGAAAAAGAGGGCAACAGACAAACAAGCGTCCTTGACTCGCTCAGTGCCTACTTCAAGCCGGAATTTTTGAACCGCTTCGACGCCATCATCGAGTTTAAGCCGCTCGAAAAAGCGCACTTGCTTGAGATCGTCGACCTGATGCTCGCCGATGTCAAAGCGGCGATGCGCGAACAAGGCATTGAACTCGAGGTGACCGAAGCGGCGAAAGAAAAACTGGCCGAACTCGGCTACCATCCGGCCTTCGGCGCCCGCCCGCTCCGCCGCGTCATCCAAGAGCAAGTCGAAGACAACATCGCCGACTGCCTGCTTGACGCGGATCAATCGGTGCGTGCGATCCGTATCGATGTCAAGGACAATGCCATTGTGGCGGAAATCGCCTAATTGTGGCTTAACGACCAACGCGCACACCTATATCATCCATCACCCGAATGACTCGAACATCGCCCCATCCCGTTTTCGGGGTGAGGAAGTGTTTTAGGGAAGAGCAGCAAAAAGAGCCGCCCCGAAGTTTGTATGTAAGGAGGAAATGAATCAATCAGCCCCTGCTTCTTTCGCTCAGAGGGATTGGCGCATCATCGCCATCCCTTTTTCTTTTTCCATCTTTTCGCCAAGAACAATAAGATTTTGCTATAATGAAGAAAAACGCAAGGGGGCATCGCGATTGCCAAACGAAATGGAGACGATCATCATTCAGACGCTCCGCCCGGCTCTTCACCCGTTCGTCATCTACCTGTTCGGTTCAGCCGCCCGTGGGACGCTGCGCCCAGACAGCGATGTCGACATCGCCTTTGTCAGCGACGGCGAACCGCATGATCCGTATGAGCTGTTTCGGCTCGCCGGGGAGTTGGCTGACAAGTTAGGGCGAGATGTCGATCTTGTCGATTTGCGCCAAGCCAGCACCGTGTTTCAAGCGCAAGTCGTCTCGACGGGAAAAGCCATTGATTGCCGCGACGAGCGGAAACGGGCTGAGTTCGAAATGAAAACATTGAAAATGTATGTGAAACTAAACGAAGAGAGAGCACCGGTGTTAAAACAAATTACGGAAAGCGGGAGCATATATGAAAAGTGATGTCATTTTAAACAAGATCAGCGTGATCGAACGCTGCCTGAAACGAATTCGTGAAGAATATAACGGCGATCCAAAAAATTTACAAAATTACACAAAACAAGATTCGATCGTTCTGAATTTACAGCGGGCGTGCGAGGCATGCATCGATTTGGCCATGCATATTGTGGCCGAGCAGAAATTCGGATTGCCGCAGCATAGCCGCGATGCATTCGCTCTCCTCGAAGAACATGGGGTCATCTCCCCTTCCATAAGCAAAAAGATGAAGGCGATGGTCGGATTCCGCAACATCGCCGTTCACGACTATCAACAACTGAACCTTGGCATCTTGCAAGCCATCGTCGAACACCATCTTGATGATTTCAAACAATTTACGAAAGCCATCCTCGATTATGCTAAGAAAAACAGCTAGGCCGGCTTCAGTGCGGAAGCCGGCCGGTTAGCGCCGCAGACCGTTCATCAACACGTGAATCGTCCGCTCCATCTCCGCCTCATCGTCCCAATGGTGGTCAGGCAAAAGGAGAAAGCGGGCGGCCAAAAAGCCGGCGAGCGATGTGATCGTCAGGCGGATGACGGAATCGACCGGCAGCTCGGCCAACTCACCTTTTTCTTGAAAATGGCGGACAATGCGGGCGAATTTTGGATACACGTGCTCGGTAAACACGCGTTGAAAGCACTGTTTAATCTCGGAATGAAAGGCAACCTCCTGCCAAAGCACGCGAATCGCTGGCAAATACTTTTTCACAAAGGCGTAGCGATTGGAAAACACCGCGCGCAAAAACTGTTCGTACGTCTCATATTCGTTGTCAAACACTTCACGGACAAACTCTTTCGCCAAAAACGGGGCGACGGACTGAAACAATGTCGGCGTGACGATCGCCAACAATAAGTCTTTTTTCGTCTTATAGTGGCGGAAGATCGTGCCTTCCGCCACCCCGGCCTTTTTGGCGATTTCACTCGTGGAAGTCGCCGCATAGCCTTTTTCGGCAAACATTTCCACTGCGGCTTCCAAAATTTTCAGCTGCTTTTCACTGAACTGCTCTTCCTTGCCGCCGATTTGCAGCAGCTCTTGAATCCATGGATGCTCACTCATGACTCTACTCCTTACAGCTTGCGGTATTTTTTCAGCGCTACTACATTTAATAGCATAAACAGCAACGTAAAGCCAAGCAGCACGTACACATCCACGGCGATGGCGCCAAAGCCCTCTCCCCGCACCATAATATCGCGCAGCGCATCCGCCCCGTAGGTGAGCGGCATGATGACGCTCAGCGAGCGAAGCCATTCTTCCATCGTGTCAAGATTGAACAAGCCGGAGAAAAACACTTGCGGCACGACGACAAGCGGGATAAACTGCACCATTTGCAGCTCGTTGTTGGCGAACGCCGACAGCAGCATCCCAAGCGCCAGCGCTGTCATCGCCAGCAAAAACGTAATGAGCAGCACATACCAAAACGAACCTTCCATCATCATGTCCAACACATCAATGGCAAACCATGAAATTAAGCTCGCTTGAATCGTGGTAAACAATCCGAACCCGATCATGTAGCCAACGCCCATTTCCCAGCGCCGAATTCACTCGCTTGATCAATGCCGGCGATCATGCGCACCAACGTCGTCTTGCCCGCCCCCGACGGGCCGAGCAGGCCGAATATTTCCCCCGTCTGGACTTCCAACGACACATCGTCGATGACTACTTTTTTTCCAAACCGCTTGGAAACACGCTCGACTTGAATAGGTGGATGAGTGCGCATTGTTCATTCCCCCTTTACACCTCATCATGACGTCACCAGTTTGCCGGATTCCTCCGATTCCTGAACCATACGTTTCTTGAATGCCGAAACGATGACGAGAACAACCCCGACAAACGCCAGCCAACATAAGACGGAAACGGGTTCGTTCCATTGAAATGTCGGATCAAAGAAAAAGAGTTCCCGAAGCCCCTCGACCATGAAGCGCTGCGGCAGCCATGAATAAACCCAATCGCGGTAAAATGATGTCATCAATTCCGGCGCCATGGGAAGCAGTGGAGCGCCGAAGAACAAAAGAAGAATAAAAATCAGGATCCCTTTTAACCCAATCCAAGCGAACACGGCGCTTTCAATGGCAAAAAAGCTAAAAAAGGCAAGGGAAACAAACAGCGCCATATCTATAAATGAAGGGATATGAAATCCGATCGCATCCGCCATCCCGATAAGTCCAAATCCTGCGATCAGCGCCAGCAGCAGCCCAACAACCGTTTTCATCACCTGTGCAGCTAGCTTCTCGCGTCGATGGGCAAACGCGCGTCGATCCATCGCTAAATGTAGCAGCGCCGCTGCAGCGAGGCTTGCCATCCAAATCGGCTGAACGAACGAAACAGGCGCATTGCCGTTGGCGCTGTGTGTGCCGACCGCGTGAATGACGGCCGTCTCTTTCTCAACAGGCGAGGCGAGAAGAGCAGCCTGTTCAACCGTCACCATTCCCCCTTTTTTAGACATCGCTTGCAACAATTGTTGGCGCACGTTGGCATTGATATGGTCCGCCGCTTGATTCAAGATTTGCTGCACGATGGCAGACGCTGCGGCATTCATTCCTTGATTGACGACGATTTTCACTTTTGGGGCAGAAGGACGGGGCGTCTGCAGGGACGCTACTTTCTTGCTGAAATCTTTTGGAATGATGAGAGCGCCATAATAGTGTTGCTTATCCATTCCTTTTTTCGCTTTGTTCTCGCTGTCAACTTGCATCCAATCAATTGGGGGTTGATCCTTTCCAGCTGCATTCGATTTCGCCATGTTTTGGATGGCTTGTTCAATGTTCTTCCCCATGTTGATCGGGGGCTGATTCGGCAATTGCACCCCTTCGTCCTCGTTGACAAACGCAACGGGAAGCTTTTGCGGCTTCGGATGCACGGTTGGAACAAGAACAAGAGAGAAAATCAATACTACAATGGCCACCATGACAGGCGACAAGGCCACCCACTTACTTCTCAAAATGCTCATGCACCTTTCCTCCTTCTTGAAATAAAATAGTGAGTAATCACTCACAAAAAGTATAAAACAGGACAAACGTGTTTTTAAAGTGAGTAATCACTCGCAAAACAAATTTTTTGAGCTGCCGAACTGTCGGCAGCCCCTTCCTAGTTCATCGTTTGAATGTCTTGCCAGCCGTAGCACCACTCCGATAACACTGTTCCGCCGATTTCCACCCTTTCCTCGGCCAGTTTTTCACCGCCAAGCCGTTCGTAAAAACCGCGCGACGGATTGGCGGCAAGCACCCAGACGACGAGCGAATGAATGCCTTTTTGCGCCAAGTCGCGGGCCAAGGCTTGCACAAGCCGCCGTCCCCATCCTTTTCCTTGGGCCTCTTTGAGCAAATACACCGCGTACAGCTCCCCGTCATACTTCGCTATCGGACCGTCGGATGCTCGATTTCGTCCGCCGGAGACGAATCCAACGACGCGTCCGTTTTCCTCGGCGACAAACACGGAATGGTCCGATTGGCTGAGCACCTTCTCCCATAACGTTTGTTTTTCTCCCACTGCCAACGTCTCCAAGTACGCGTCCGGCACGATGCCGCTGTACGTCGTCTTCCAACTTTCGACGTGGACCGAAGCGATGGCCAGTGCGTCGACCCATGTGGCTTTACGGATCATCGTTTTCCCCCTTTTCCCCAGTTTGATAGAAGTTTTCAAATTGAACGCTCTCCCACCTACGCTTGAGCTTTGAGGTGAGAGATTGTTGGAAACACCCGCCCCACAGCAGGCTGTCAACCAAGCCATCCCCGCCCAACACGTGGAAGTGGGGGTCTTCTCGGCGCGAGATGATAAAGAAAAGCAGGGCGGTGCTGTTCCCGCCCGCCTTCTTTGCTTCTTTTTACAAGGCTTTGTCATCGACGCTGTCCAACCACCGCTCGATATGGCCGACGACCGAAGCGACCGCCCCGTCAGCAAACGGCGACTTTAGGTTGGCGCTTTTGACGAGCTCAGTAAACGGCCGGCTGCCGCCCAATCGGCAAAGCGCCACATAGTCGCGCCAGGCTGATTCCCGGTCTTCCTGCGCCCGCTTCCAAAACTGGAACGCGCACACTTGCGCCAATGTATAATCAATGTAATAAAACGGATCGGTGTAAATATGCCCTTGCCGCTGCCAAAACCCGCCGCGCTCAAGGTAGTCATGGCCGGCATAGTCTCTTGTCGGCAAATACGCTTTTTCGATGCTGCGCCAGACACTCTTCCGCTCCGCTGGCGTCATATCCGGGTTCTCGTAGACCGCGTGCTGAAATTCATCGACCGCCACGCCGTACGGCAAAAACAAGAGCGCGTCGCTCAAATGGGCGAACCGGTATTTGTCGGCGTCGTCGGCGAAAAACAGCTCCATCCACGGCCAGGTGAAAAACTCCATGCTCATCGAATGGATTTCACACGCCTCAAGCGTCGGCCAGTTGTATTCCGGAATGTCGTAATGACGGCTTTCATACACTTGGAACGCATGTCCGGCTTCATGGGTCAATACGTCAATGTCGCCGGATGTGCCGGTAAAGTTCGAGAAAATAAACGGCGCCTTGTAATCATCGATATACGTGCAATAGCCGCCGCCCGCCTTCCCTTTTTTGGCGACGAGGTCCATCAATTCGTGTTCGACCATATAGCGGAAAAACTCGCCGGTTTCCGGCGACAGCTCTTCATACATGCGCCGGCCGTTGTCAACAATCCAAGCGGCGTCCCCTTTTGGCGCCGGGTTGCCGGTTGGAAACATAAACGGTTCGTCGTAATAGTAGAGCTTCTCGACCTTGATGCGCTGCCGCTGGCGCTCGCGCAGCTTGGACGCGAGCGGGACGATGTGCGTTTTTACCTGCTGGCGATAGCCTGCAACCATGTCGGCATTGTAATCGGTCCGTCCTAAACGGGCATAGCCGAGCTCAACAAAGTTTTGGAACCCAAGCTTCCGGGCGATCGCTGTGCGGACGTGGACGAGCTCATCATACAGCTCATCGAGCTCTTTTTCGTGGTCCGTGAAAAACGAAAACCGCGCTTCGCTCGCCCGTTGGCGCATCGTGCGGTCCGGCGACTCGACAAACGGCTGCAGCTGGGCGAGCGTCCGCTCCTCTCCTTCAAACATGATTTTCGCCGATGCAATGAGCTTCGTATATTCGCTGGCCAGCTTGTTTTCTTTTTGCAAGTCTTCGACAACCGCCGGCGCGTATGTTTTCAGTTGCGTTTCCGCCAACGCAAACAGCTGTTTTCCCCACACTTGTTCCAATTCAGCGCGGAACGGCGAGGAAACAAGCGCGCGGTAATAATCGTTGACGAGCCCCTTGACGACCGGCTCGGTTTCATCGAAAAAGTCCTGTTCTTGTTTATAAAATTCATCGTTTGTATCAATCGTATGGCGGATGTGGCAAAGGTTCGCCATCGTGCTGTAGCGGCGGCGCAGTGCATTGATCCGCTTCATCGCCTCGTGCTGCAAGGCGGCGCTCCCGGCACGGCGGAACGAATCAAGCGCTTCTTGAAACGATGCTTGCAATTGAGCGATGTCCGGCCGCTCGTAACGAAATTCGGAAAACTTCATGCTCTGTCCCTTCTTTCCTTTCATTTTTACATTTTTTCATCACTCAGCCGACCTACTGTTTATTCGCCATGAATCCTCAAAATCCTTCTCGATTTCCTATTCTCTGGGTTCATCACCACAAATTATACTAATCATTTCACTCATATTTCGCAACCTTTGCATAATATATAAAAAACCACCCATATATGCGCATAAAAAGGCTCTTCACCAAAATTTTGCGCTTTCTCTTTTCCATCGGTCCATCAGGCGCGTTGGAAATCTTTATCTGAGAGAGCGTGCAAACGTTCCGAAAGAATGTGCAAAATCTGGAACAATTGGAGGCTTGGATTCATCGTTATTCGTTTTGTTCTTGTTCAGTTGTGCGAGCCATCGCAAAATCACTCGTCAAACGAACAGACGAAATCATATCATGCATTTTATCGTCTTATTCGAATGGGAAAATGGAGGAAACGAATAACAAGATTAAGCGGATCAAACGTCGGGGATACGGATACAGAAATATCCAACGTTTTGCATTTCGGGTTCGGTTAGAAACAGCTAACATACTTTAATGGCTAGTGCAAGTACATCTTTTAGTTTTTAGTGATGAACCATTCTCTGAACAAATTTCCATTTTATTTCCTCATAGAAAAAGAAGGCAACTATCATGATCTTGATCTTCGCAACCATTTCTATTTTTCAAAAACAAATCATATTCCCATTCGCGCCCTCTTCCCCCTAGAAATAGCGGCCATGGATTGGGAATCTCGTCCCATCTTCTGTATTTCCCAAAAACATATTGACGATTTTTGTCGAATCAGGTAAGATAGTGTCGGCAACCATATACCCCCTCTCCACTTCAATGGGATAGAGGTTGCGGTGAACAAAAGTAGCGCTGCCGAGGCTCGGAGCGGTCCATGACGCAGCGGGAAAGGGTTCACCGCCGAAGTTTGCGGCGCGCTCCGGCGGCGCAAGCTGGGCCTGCGGCCGAACAGGCGCAGGACTGCCATCGCCCTTGGGCGATGGAGCGCTATCGCCATTCAGTTGGATGCGAATCGATCATGCACCCGCTGAAAAGGCGCGGGTGCTTTCTTTTTTCGAAAGGAGCGTTTTGACCTTGGATCAGCAACGAAAACTTGGCATTTGGGTGTTAACCGCGCTTGTCGTGGGCAATATGGTCGGATCCGGCATTTTTATGCTGCCGCGCTCGTTGGCGGAGGCGGCGAGCCCCATCGGCGTCATGTTCGCCTGGCTGCTGACCGGAGCCGGTGTCCTCATGACGGCGCTTGTGTTTGGCAACTTGGCAATCCGCAAGCCCGACTTAGGCGGCGGTCCGCAAATTTACGCGAAGGAGCTGTTTCCGAAAGGTTCGAACTTGTCGATTTTATCCGGCTTTATGTCATCATGGGGCTACTGGGTCGGCAACTTTGCCGGCAACGTCGCGATCATTACAACATTTGCAAGCTACTTGTCGACGTTTTTCCCGGTGCTGACAAGCGGCCAAACGGTGTTCACCGCCGGGTCGTTCACCTTGAAGCTTGGGAACTTGTTGACGTTTCTCGTCTGCACGGCGCTCCTTTGGGGGATGCATATCATCATTTTGCGCGGTGTAGAAGGCGCTGGCAAGCTGAATTTTGTCGCCACCGCGGCCAAAGTGCTTGGCTTTTTCCTATTTATCGTCATCGCCTTGTTTGCCTTTGACAAAGCGGTCATCGGCCCGCTTGATGCCCCTCGCTATGACGGGAACGGACAGCCGATCGGTTTGCTTGGACAAATCAACAACGCCGCTTTATCGACACTCTGGGCGTTTGTCGGCGTTGAATCGGCGATGGTGTTCGCTTCCCGCGCGCGCAAACAAGCGGACGTAAAACGGGCGACGATCGCCGGCCTGCTCATCGCCTTAGCCATTTACATCGGCATCAGCTTTTTGGTGATGGGCGTCTTGCCGCAACGCGAACTGATTCAATCGGAAAAACCGCTCGTGGACGCCATCAATGCCATCGTCGGACCGGCGGGCGGCTACGTGTTGGCTGGCCTTGGGCTGATCAGCTTGCTTGGCTCGACGCTCGGCTGGATCTTGTTGAGCGCCGAAGTGCCGTACCAGGCGGCGAAACAAGGGATGTTTTTGCCGGTTTTTTTGAAGGAAAACAGAAAAGGGGCACCGAGCTTCTCGCTCACATTGTCAAACGCGCTGGCGCAATTGTTCATTTTCTCGACCATTTCCAACTCGATGGCAACAGCGTTTGACTTCGTCATTTACATCGCCACGCTCGCTTATCTCGTTCCATATTTGATTGCTTCCGTCTTCCAGCTGAAGCTCACGCTCACGGGGGAAACGTATGCGGCAGGACGGGAGCGGCTCGCTGACGGCATCGTTGCGGCGCTGGCAACATTGTATTCCGTCTGGGTCGTCATCGCCGGGACGGCGGATATGAAAACGTTCCTGCTGGGCGTTGCCTTGCTGGCAAGCGGCGTGATCTTCTACCCGCAGGTGAAAAAGGCAGCGCAGCAGGCAAATGAAAAACAAAAACTGTCGGCATAGCTAAAAAACGGACGCCTATCGTTTGGGCGTTCGTTTTTTTCTGTTTTGGGGCAGGATCTTTTCTTTCGTAAGACGAAATATACAAGATGGTTCCATTTTTGAAGGAAAGAGAGGTCTTGCTGATGAACAACAACGAGCACCTGACGAAACGCCGCGGCATGACGGCGGAAGATTTGCTTCGCCTCCGCTCGGTGCGCGACCCGCACTACGCGCCGGACGGAACGCGCGTCGTGTTTGTGGAAAAATCGATCGACGAAGAAAACCAATACCGCTCCCATCTATCTATGTGGACGGAAGACGGCGCCGTCCGTCCATGGACGTTCGGGCGCTGTCGCGACACGAAGCCGCGCTTTTCCCCGGACGGCGAAACGATCGCCTTTTTGTCTGACCGCTCGGGGCGTGTGCAGCTTTGGCTGCTGCCTGCCAATGGCGGCGAAGCGCGCCAGCTGACGTTTTTCAAAAACGGCGTGCGCGATTACGTCTGGTCGCCGGATGGAACGTTTCTCATCGCCCTAACGACGCTTGGCGATGATGAAACGATTGAAGACCGCGAAGAACCGGAAAAGGCAGAAGTGAAGCGAACCGACCTGAAACCGCGCGTTGTCGAGCGGCTGTATTACAAATCGGATGCGGCTGGTTTTCTTGACGGCAAACGGGCGGTGCTCGCGCGCATCGATGTGCTGTCAGGAAAAATCGAAGCGTTGACGGGCCGCGAGGAAGAAATCGGTTCGTTTGCCGTTTCGCCAAACGGACGGACGCTCGCCTTTGTCGCCAACCGAAACGAGGATCCGGACACCACCTTTACCCGCGACATCATTTTGCTCGATCTCGAGAAAAAAACAGAAACGAACTTGACGAACGGCTGCGGCGCGTTCGCTTCACTCGCCTGGTCGCCGGACGGAATGAAGCTCGCGGCCATCGGCCATGATTTGGCTTATCTTGGGGCGACGCTTCACCAGCTTTACGTCTTTGAGCCGGAACGTGGAACGAAGCGGGTGTTGACCGCCGACTGGGACGTCCATCTCGGTGACGCCATGGTCGGCGACATGCACGCTGATGCGAAAGGCCCGGGCCCGATTTGGGCGAGCGACGGAAGCGGCCTGTATGTCACCGCCTCAGAGCGCGGACGCGTCAACGCATATTTCGTCTCGCTCGCCGGCCCGATCGTTCCAGTGGTCGAAGGAGATTTTCATCTATACGGATTCACCGTCCATCCGAATGGACGGCAAGCCGTCGCCGCCATCAGCTCGCCTACGTCCGTTGGCGATTTATATGCGGTCTCGCTTGCCGATGGAACGAAAACACGGCTTACGCGTGCCAGTCAACTACCCCCACTTAGCTAACGCTTGAAGTGGGGGCTTGCAACTCCCCAGAAGTACAAGCGGACTTCGTCCTCCTTCCTTGACTTGGGGTTGCATCAGGGCAGGTTGACAACTACCCAACGACG